>JBDTLW010000009.1:0-14034 GCA_039934575.1 Parafilimonas sp.
TATTTTTGCAAAAATTTGTTGAATGAATTTGATTGAAGAATTGCGTTGGCGCGGAATGATACAGGATATCATGCCTGGCACAGAAGAGCAACTGAATAAAGAAATGACTTCTGCTTATATTGGTTTTGATCCTACTGCAGACAGCCTGCATATTGGAAGTCTTGTGCCTATCTTATTGTTGGTGCATTTACAAAGAGCAGGTCATAAACCGTTTGCATTAATTGGCGGCGCAACGGGCATGGTCGGTGATCCCAGCGGTAAAAGTGAGGAGCGTAATTTACTAAGCGAAGATATTTTGCAACACAATCTTGCCGGCGTAAAAAAACAACTTTCATCATTTCTTGATTTTGATGAATCAAAACCTAATGCTGCAGTAATGGTGAACAATTATGATTGGTTTAAACAAATGATATTTCTTGATTTTATCCGTGATGTTGGCAAGCACATTACGGTAAATTATATGATGGCAAAAGACAGCGTGAAAAAAAGAATTGACGGCGAAACAGGAATAAGTTTTACAGAATTTTCGTACCAGCTAATTCAGGGTTATGATTTTTATTATTTGTATAAACAGCATAACTGCAAACTGCAAATGGGCGGCAGCGATCAATGGGGAAATATAACAACCGGCACTGAGTTGATACGTCGCAAAGCCGGCGGTGAAGCATTTGCATTTACTTGCCCGTTACTTACAAAATCTGATGGCGGAAAATTTGGTAAAACAGAGAAAGGAAATATCTGGCTTGATGCAAACAGAACATCGCCGTATGAGTTTTACCAGTTCTGGTTAAATGCTTCTGATGAAGATGCGAAAAAATGGATCAAAATATTTACGTTTTTATCTGAAAATGAAATTGATGATCTGATAAAACAACATGATGAAAATGCAGCCAATCGTTTATTACAAAAAGCATTATCAAAAAAAATAACACAATTTGTTCATGGTGAAGATGGATTAATACAAGCGGTTGAAACAACAGAAAAATTATTTTCAAAACAAAATACAGATGCAGAAAGTTTGAGTGAAGAAGACCTTGAAAGCATGGAAGGAGTAGTGAAGATTGAGTATGATCTGTCTAAAATAAATACCGGTGTTGATGCAGTTTCTTTTCTGGCAGAAACAAATATTTTTCCCAGCAAAGGCGAAGCAAAAAAAATGATACAGAATGGCGGTGTAAGTATCAACAGAAAAAAGGTTGATAGTTTACAGTTCATCGTTGATTGCTCGCTTTTATTACACAGTAAATATTTATTAGTGCAAAAAGGAAAGAAGAATTATTATTTGGTGAAAGTGAAATAGCATTCGCATTATACCAATAACTGAGAATGGAACTTCATACAATACGTTTAAATATTACAGAATTATCGTTTGCTGATTTAGAAAACATTCATCAGCTTCACTCGCTTCCTGAAATTGATGAGTTTAATACATTAGGTATTCCTGACAACATTCAGGCCACGGAATCTTTATTAAAAGAATGGATTCAACAACAAAATATTGTTCCAAGAGCATCATATACTTTTTGTATTACGCTTACTGAAACAAATCAATTTATCGGATTAATTGCATTAAACTTAGGCAAGCTCAATTTTAAAATTGCTGAAGTTTGGTACAAAATTCATCCGGATTACTGGAAGCAAGGTTATGCAAGTGAAGCTTTAAAAAGCATTATAAAATTTGGGTTTGACAATTTACAACTTCATAGAATTGAAGCAGGTTGTGCAGTTGAAAACGCGGCATCTATAAAGGTTCTTGAAAAAGTTGGCATGAAAAAAGAAGGGCGTAAAAGGAAAATTTTACCAATAAAAGGGAACTGGCTTGACAATTATTTTTATTCAATTCTTGATACAGAATTTTATAATACTGATCTGTAAAAAACATAAACTTCGGTTACAAATCATAAAACAATTTGCAAAATCTTTATTGCATATCAGGTCTTGGCGCAGATGAAAATGTTTTTCAATATCTTGATCTGTCTTTTGTACATCCTGTTTTTATCAAATGGATTTCTCCGTTGCAAAATGAATCATTGCATGATTATGCTATGCGCATGAAAGAGAAATATATTCATGATGAAAATCCGATTATTTTTGGATTATCGCTTGGCGGTATGGTTGCCGTTGAAATGGCAAATACAATTCCTTCATCAAGAGCAATAATAATTTCAAGTGCAAAAAACGCAAATGCCATTCCATTTTATTGGAAAATGTTTCGTTATGTACCTGTTTATAAAGTTTTACCGGAACGGTCAATAAAACAACTTACACTCATGCGCAATTATTTTCTTGGTGTTAAAAGTATTGCTGCAAAAAAATATGTAAAGCAGGTTGCAAAACATGCTGATGTAGATTTTTATCGCTGGGCAATTGGTGCAATACTTACCTGGCAAAACGATATGCTTCCATCAAATATTATTCATATACACGGAACAGATGACAAACTATTGCCATACAAATTTTCTAAGCCGGATATATCTGTTAATAATGGCGGCCATTTAATGATCATAGAGAATGCCGGAGAGATTTCAGCCCTGCTTAAAAAAATAATCTGACACAATCTTATTGCTGCACTATATTTATTTAATTATAAATCAAAACTATTTTAATGAAAAATTTTATTTGCCTATTTGCTATAGCAACAATATTGTTTGCCTGTAATGTTTCTGAAAAAAAAGAAGCATCAAATTCTTTACAAGGCACATGGAAACTTATCTCAGGCACTACTATTGAAAAAAATGATACGGTAGTTACAAATTATTCAAGTGATAAGTCATTTATAAAAGTTATCAATGCAACACATTTTGCATTTATGGGGCACGATCTTAATAAAGGCAAAGATTCTGCCACTGCTTTCTTTACTGCCGGCGGCGGAAAATATGAACTGAATGATACTGCATATACTGAGCATCTTGAATATTGCAATGACAGGCAATGGGAAGGAAACGATTTTCATTTTACAATTAATATAAGTAATGATACTTTGGTGCAGCAAGGCATTGAAAAAATAGACAGCATTGGTGTAAACAGAATTAATATTGAAAAATATGTAATGCTTAAAGAATAAAAAAAGCCAGCCTTAAAAAAAGCCGGCCGTTGCTAACCTATGAAAAACACCTAATTTAATATCGTTTGAAATTTCTTTTAATGCTGGTTCAATAAACTTTATTGTGGCTGCTGTGTTTTATCTAAATGTAATAGCGTTTAAATATGGTACTGCAGTATTCTCTTTTCAATTTGCAAAACTACTGCCTGTCAGTAAAACCCATTGTGTCAGATGACACAAAAAAAATCAGCTTAATTTTTTTCGTATGCGATTTACCGTTTCGCGGCTCATACCTAAGTATGATGCGAGATGTACAACCGGAATGCGCTGCAGATATTGCGGATTATTTTTCATAAGATATTTATAGCGCTCTTCAGGAGATAATAATTTAAAGTTATTTGAATGATCTTCTTGTCTGAAATATAAATCCTGGAAAAAGCGGAATAACAACATGTGCATGGATGTGCTATGCCGGAAAAAAGGAATAACTTCTTTTTTTACTGCGTAATAAGTAACACAGTCTTCCATGGCAACAAAATAAAATTTCGAGGGTATTTCACGCCGGAAGCTTTCAAAATCGCAGGCAATATCATCTTCAATATAAAAATCAACGTTCACTTCCCTTCCATCCTTTAAGCCATATCTGCGGATGCACCCACTGAATATAAAATAGAATTGATAGCATACCTGCCCTTCACTAAATATTGTGGCGCCTTTGCTGAAATGCTTTTCATGCATTAGATCTGTAAACCCTTCAAAATCTTTATCTGATATTGATCTAAGTGCCTCAATTTTATTCCGAAAGCGTAAAAGTGCTGCAGAATTGTCGTTTATCTTCATGACATGGTGTTAGCTGTGCAGAAAATTTTAGCGGGTGGAATTCATATCTGCATTAAAGCAAAAATACCTAATTCCATTGCATAATAAATGGTAAATAAACAACAGCGTAATTTTTTGAAAATAAGTGATAAGATTTTTAAATGAAACAGTGCTTGCATAATCTTGCAGCAAGTACAAAATTGCTAAGCTTAGTGTGTGGAAGTTTTTTAGATAACTTTGTAAGTGCGAAACCAATTTTTTATCTGCCATCTAAACTATACAATGAAATTTAAAAAGATATTTTTCAGTTATTCAAGAATAGATTCTGCATTTGCGGTAAAGCTTGCACTTGATCTTAAGAAAGCTGGCTTTGATGTATGGATTGACCAGGAAGATATTAGAGCCGGATCTGAATGGGACCTTGAAGTAGAGAAGGCATTAACTACCTGCGATTGTTTATTGTTTATTCAGTCTGAAAAATCTGTGGCATCAGCCAATGTACTTGATGAAGTGTATTACGCGGTGGGAGAAAATAAAAGAGTGATACCCCTTGTTATAAACGATTGCAAACCACCTTTCAGAATAAGCAGGCTGCAGCACATTAATTTTATTGAAGATTATGACTCAGGATTAGCGGAGTTAGAAAATAATTTGAACAGCGATTCCATGCAGGATATAAAACCGTTTAATGAAAACGAAACGAAAAAAAATACAGGCATTTTTCAGGTGAAATATTTAGCTATTCTTTTGGTGGTTGCACTTGCATCAATAGCAATCTTTTATTTCAAAGATAAAAAACCGGCAGCAGACCAATCTGTTAGTGAAATCGCAATACTTCCTGAAAATTTTATGGGGCAATGGACGCTTAAAAATACAGAGCCTGCAGCATCAGATAAAAGCGGCTATTTGAAAATATCAGATGCTGCGGAAGGAAAAGTAAATGTCGAAACCAGTTTACAGTTTTATTATCCAAAAACCAATGATACTTTATTCCTTAGTGTATTTAATGGGTTTGCAGTATGCAACTCATGCGTTTTAAAAAACGAAATGGGTTTTACTGATCAGCAGATTGATATTGGTGCGCAGAAATATACCATCTTAAAACAAAACCAGCCTGGCGGAAAAAAGAAAGGCGATACGGTATTGAATGCTGGAACAAATAATTCTATCCGCGCATCTGTAAGCTTGCAATTGATAAATAAAGACAGTGTAATTCTTAAGGTCACAAGACCTGATACTGTTCGTATTTCAAATGAAATATTAGTGCAGCCTTTTACATATTCATTTATGTTTAAGAAAGATTTGTAAAAATCTCATCACCTTACCAAAATGTTTCTTTGTTGGCTTTGTGCGTGCATAAATACATTACGTTTGAAGCATACTGGTATGTATAAATTTCAATAACTATTTTTCTCGCAGTTGATAATATTATCTTTACCGGCATATAATTTTATTCATGATACAGGTTGGTGTGTATAATACACTCAAGGTTTCCCGCAAAGTTGAATTTGGTTTTTATCTTGATGATGGTAAAGATGGCATTCTGCTGCCTAAAAGATTTGCACCAAAAGGTCTGCACATCGGCGATGAAATAAAAGTATTTCTGTACCATGATTCTGACGGCAGATTAATTGCAACAACGCAGGAGCCAAAAGGCATTGTTGGTGATATTGTAAAACTGGAATGTGTGAGCACAACAGAGCATGGCGCTTTTCTGGATTGGGGTTTAATGAAAGATATTTTCGTGGCAAAATCGCAGCAGCTTACACGCATGCAGAAAGGCGGAGAATATCTTGTAAAAATTTATATTGATGAACAAACGGGCCGTATTGCAGCAACAGAAAAAATAGAAAAACAGTTAAGTAATGATGAGCTTACTGTAAAAGAAATGGATGAAGCAGAATTGTATGTGCAAAGAAAAACTGAGCTTGGATATGTAATGATAATTAATGGCAAACATACAGGCTTGCTGCATGCAAACGAAGTCTATCGGAATATTGAAATTGGTGATACGCTGAAAGGTTTTATTAAAACTATTCGCGCAGATAATAAAATAGATGTGGTGCTTGATAAACCCGGCTACCAACGTATAGAAAATGAAAGCGAAAAGATACTTCGCTTATTAAAAGAACATAATGGTTACCTGCCTTATCATGATAAAAGCGATCCGCAGGAAATTTATAATTTCTTCGGCATGAGTAAAAAAACTTTTAAAATGACAACCGGCTTATTATATAAACAACACAAAATAGATTTTGCAAAGAATGGTATTATAGCAATTGCTGAATAGCTGTTTCATGGCTTAATGATGTTGCATTTTTATTATGAGAACAGAAAGCTGACTGAGTAAATTTAACCTGCATAAAGCATGATGCCTTATGCAGGGTTTATACATTCTTATTCTTTTAAAAATTTTTGAGTGATTGCTATATCCTGGTTTAATGAAAGACTTATATAGTATAAGCCCTTATTAAAATTCTTTACATTAAACTTATATGAAGCGGTATTTTTTATTTGCGCTGATAAAATCAGGTTTCCGGCTTCATTTGTAATTTGTATTTTATATTTCATATTTACATCAAGCCCTTTAATATAAATTATATCTTTTACAGGATTTGGATAAATACTGATATCAGAAACATTATCATCTGTTGCCGCAATTACATTTGAATAATTAATTGCTCCATCAACGCTTGTTGTTTGCAAGCGATAATAATTAGCTCCGGTTAAAGGCGCAGGATCGTTGTAATAGTTGACAGTTGACAATTGACGATTGACAATTGGTTGTTGGCTGCTAACGGTTGACCAATGGCTTCCATTCCCGCTTCTTTGTACTGTATAATTTTTAATGCCATTTATATTATCCCACATAATGCCATTGCGGTGTTGCAGCCAGCGACGGATTTTTGAAATGATGATTTGTTTTTTATTTTTATCATCGTTATTGTAGCGTACAAAAGCAAAATGATTTTCATCTGCTGAATTATTGAAACTTATGCCTGCCAGTAAAATCTTTCCATCTGTTTGCAGGGCAGCATCTGAGGATGCGGAGTTGTCTTCTATTGCTGTAACGGTCAGTCCGTTTGTACCAAACGAAGAATCTACTTTCCCATCCGGCATGTATCTTATTACCGTGATAGATGATATTTCTTTCCCAGGATTTACAGTTCCTGCTCCAATGATCTTGCCATCATTTTGCAATAAAATACTGATAATTTTTGATTCATTTTTAAGTTTTGTAATAAGCTCTCCTTTATTGCCAAATGAAGAATCAATTAAACCATTGTCCGTAAACTGCACAAGAGCAGCATTAATTTCTGTTGCGGGAATTTGTTCATAGCCACCACATACAATACTTCCGTTTTTTTGTATTGCTATACTATTTAATTGTGCAAAAGTTCCATCGCCAAATCCCTGTTTTGCTATCCCGTTTAAACCAAAGCTGCTGTCAGGTATGCCGTTTGATAAATATCGTAACACCATAAATTTTGGAAATGATAAATAAGCGTAAGTTCCGCCTATTAAAATTTTATTATCAGCTTGAAGAATAATAGAAGATATTTCTATATCATTTTCAAAATCTGCATATACTTCACCTTGCTTTCCGAATTCAGTATCAATACTTCCATTGCTGTTAAACCTTACGATAAAAGGAAGTAGTGAGCCATTTATTCCTTTATCGCTATTACCTGTTACAAGAATTTTACCATCCGGTTGAATAACCATGTCTGTTACAAAAGCATTGATTTGAAATTCAATATTAAAATCAACCAAACCACTCTTACCAAAAGATTCATCTAAACTGCCATCATTGTTATAACGGGCTAAGGCAATGTGGTTATAACCGCCATCATTTACAGCACCTGCCGCAATAATTTTGTTATCAGCCTGAATTTTAACGGCAGAACAATAAGCTCTCCCTAAATGAAAATCAGTAATAATACTGCCTGATTTTCCAAAGGATGAATCTATATTCCCTTCCGGAGTATAGCGGATTAGTAAAAAACCATTTGTGTATGTTCCATTGCCTGCAGCAATAAAATTTCCATCTTTTTGAAGGGCTATTTTTACAGAATAACCGGGAACATTTTTTTCAATAACAATTCCGTTATCTCCAAAACTTTTGTCTAATATACCTGGTTGTGCAAAAGAGGAGAGAGCAAGAGAAAAAATAATAAGTGTTGTAAAAAAAGTTTTCATAAAAGTCAAATTTTAAAATTAATGAAAAATTATAACACTGTAAACGTAAATACTTGCGCAGCTAACTCCTGATTTTTTGTTTGTACAGTTAGCGTGAATTTTGCAAATTTTTTTAGTTGGCATATCATCAATCAGGGCTTTAAATACAAACCATAAAGTTTGCATAGTTTTGCCCGCAAATTATTTTCATGAGAGCCATACAAATGGTTGATTTAAAAACGGAGTATCAAAGATTGAAAAATGAAATTGATACTGCTGTTATTGATGTGATAGAAAGCGCTGCATTTATAAATGGAAAACCTGTGCAGGAATTCAGCAACGCATTGGCAAATTATCTTACTGTAAAACATGTTATCCCTTGCGCAAACGGAACGGATGCTTTACAGATTGCCATGATGGCTTTGGATCTGCAACCCGGCGATGAAGTGATCACACCATCTTTTACTTATATAGCTACTACAGAGGTTGTTGCTTTATTAAGATTAAAACCGGTTTTTGTTGAAGTGGATAAGCAAACATTTAATACAGATATTGAAAGTTTGCGCAAAGCCGTTACGCCAAAAACAAAAGCCATTGTTCCCGTGCATTTATACGGGCAATCATGCGATATGGAAGCGATTATGGAAATTGCAAATGAGCATAATTTATTTGTGATAGAAGATAATGCGCAATCTATCGGCGGCGATTTTTCTTTTAAAGATGGAACAAAAAAGAAAGCCGGAACAATCGGAACTATTGGTACTACATCTTTTTATCCGGCAAAAAACCTCGGCGCTTATGGCGATGGTGGTGCTATGTTTACTAATGATGATGCACTCGCAAAAAAGCTTACCATGATTGCCAATCACGGACAAAGCAAAAGATATTACCATGATGTGGTTGGCTGCAATTCAAGACTTGATACCATACAGGCAGCCATTTTAAATATCAGGCTGAAATATCTTGATAAAAATATTGATGCACGCATAAAAGTTGCAGACTTTTATGATAATGCTTTTAAAGATCATGCAATAATAAAAACGCCATTCAGGGCTAAGAATAATAAGCATGTCTTTCATCAATACACATTAATATTAGATTCTGATAAAGCAGGTTTGCGTGATGATTTAAGCCAATATCTCGCAGACAAAAAAATACCGAATATGATCTATTATCCTGTACCCGGACACAGGCAAAAAATGTTTGATTCTTTTGGCAGTGTTGAGTATAATTTGCCGGTAACAGACTGGTTAACGGAAAGAGTTATTTCTTTACCCATGCATCCTGAACTTGATGAAGAGCAATTAGAATGTATAACACAAAACGTATCAGGATATTTTAATTGACGCTTTGCACTGCATTTTTTGCAATTGCATTTTACATTGCTGAAAAATTCCACAAAAAATAAAAACAAATCGGAACAAATTTTATGCGTAAAAAAGTTTTAATAACTGGAGCTGCAGGTTTTCTTGGCTCACATTTATGCGATCGTTTTATAAAAGAAGGTTATCATGTAATTGCGATGGATAATCTTATTACAGGCGATATAAAAAATATAGAACATCTTTTTCCGTTGCCTGAATTTGAGTATTATCATCACGATGTTTCTAAATTTATTCATATACCCGGCGAGCTTGATTACATATTACATTTTGCATCGCCGGCAAGCCCGATTGATTATTTAAAAATTCCTATTCAAACATTAAAAGTTGGTTCGCTGGGCACACATAATTGTTTGGGTTTGGCAAAAGAAAAAAAAGCAAGAATATTGGTTGCATCCACAAGTGAAGTGTATGGTGATCCGATGGTGCATCCGCAAACAGAAGAATACTGGGGCAATGTAAACCCTGTTGGTCCGCGTGGTGTATATGATGAAGCCAAACGTTTTCAGGAAGCAATAACCATGGCATATCATACCTATCATGGGGTAGAAACAAGAATCGTTCGCATCTTTAATACCTATGGACCAAGAATGCGTTTGAATGATGGACGTGCATTGCCTGCTTTTATAGGACAAGCATTGCGCGGCGAAAATTTAACGGTGTTTGGCGATGGAAGCCAGACACGTTCTTTCTGCTATGTTGATGACCTTGTTGAAGGTATTTACCGTTTATTATTGAGTGATTATGCCATGCCTGTAAATATTGGAAATCCTAATGAAATTTCTTTAAAAGATTTTGCTGAAGAGGTATTAAAACTAACAGGTGCAGATGTGAAAATAATTTATAAACCTTTACCTGTTGATGATCCCAAACAACGCCAGCCCGATATAACAAAAGCGAAAAATATTTTAGGTTGGGAACCAACTGTAGGCCGTGCTGAAGGATTGAAAAAAACGTATGAATATTTTAAAGGCTTATCAAGTGAAGAATGGTTTAAACTGCCTAAAGAATTTACAAAACAGAAATGATAACTTTAGTCTCAGGTAAGAACGGTCAGCTTGGTAAAGCCCTGCAGGATGTTGCATCTTTACATCAGGATATTCAATTTATTTTTTTTGATAAAGAAGAACTAAACATTGCTGATGAACAGGCAATGGTAAGCATCTTTAAAAAATATGCGCCATCATTTTTTATTAATTGCGCTGCATACACAGCAGTTGATAAAGCAGAGACAGAACAGGAAAAAGCATTTCGAATAAATGCAGAAGCCGTTGGTAATATTGCAAAGCAGTGTCATCAATTCAACACAAAACTTATTCATGTTTCAACAGATTATGTTTTTGATGGAAAAGGAGAGAAGCCTTACAAAGAAGATGATGAAACAAATCCTGTAAATTATTATGGCTATACAAAATTGAAAGGCGAAGAATTTGCTTTAAAAAATAATGCGAATACAATTATTATACGCACATCATGGGTGTATAGTAAGTATGGAAATAATTTTGTAAAAACCATGCTGCGTTTAATGAATGAACGTAAAGAAATTAATGTAGTGAATGATCAATTCGGCTCACCAACTTATGCGAAAGATTTAGCAGAAGCGATTGTGGAAATAGCCAACTGTCAACTGTCGGCCGTCCACGGTGAACAGTTTGGTATTTATCATTTCAGCAACGCCGGCATTATTTCATGGTATGATTTTGCTGTTGCTATTAAAGAATTAAGACAACTTGTTTGTACTGTTAATCCCATTCCAACTTCAGCTTATCCAACACCCGCAAAGCGACCTGCATATTCAGGATTAGATAAAACTAAAATTGCAAACACGTTTGATATTGAAATAAAGAACTGGAGAGAAAGTTTGCAGGATTGTTTGAAGTTGTTATAAATATTACGTTCGCAACCGCTAATTATTTATATGGGAAGTATAAAGTTTTTATTTTTATAGTCTCAACAGGTTAACTTATCAACTTAATAACTACTCAATCATGGCACACTGGCTTGTAAAATCAGAACCGGATGTATATAGCTGGCAACAGCTTGTAAAAGATAAAGAAACATCATGGGATGGTGTACGCAATTATGCTGCACGCATTCATTTAAAAGCAATGAAAAAAGGCGATGAAGTTTTTTATTATCACAGTAATGAAGGAACCTATATTGTTGGCATTGCAAAGGTTTCCAAAGAGTTTTACCAGGATCCTACAATTGATGATGACAGATGGGTTTCTGTTATGCTGAAGCCTGTAAAAGCTTTAAAGAAACCTGTTACACTTGCACAAATAAAAGCCGATAAACGTTTGCAAAATTTGGCGCTTGTAAGAATAGGAAGATTATCTGTTCAACCGGTTTCAGATGAAGAATGGAATATTATTTTGGAGATGGGCGGCATGAAGTAGATGCAGGGGGAAAGTTTTAACGACGCAGATATTAAGATATAGCTTATTGAAGCTTATACTAATTGCAGAATGTCTTCACGAAAAACTGCTGTTTGCATTTTAATTCCATCAGACCACATACATTCATATTTATCAGGTATTGAAATATTTCTTTGTTCAGAAAGTTTAGTGGCGTTGCCTTTTACAGTCATTGCATGACTGCCTGTTTTTAATTTAACTATATCGCCCGCTTTAAATTTGTTAGCCATGGTAAGTGTTTAGATTTAAAAATTGAATACCAAAAAATATAAATGTAAACCTATTTTAATGCCTAATGTTATATTTCTCTTTATTGCCTCAGATTGTGCTAAAAAACAAAAGGCCAGACAAAAAATTTTTTGTACAACATACATTTGAAATATCAATCTCTTTTTTTTGTTCAACAATAGCTGTAAACCTGGCAAAGAACAACAATAGCTAATGAAAAATATAATCACAAGACAAGTTGTAAAAGCAGATAATAAGCCAATTGCAAAATTGATAAGAGATGTATTTGATGAATACAATGCACCATATTATGGTACTGTTTATTCAGATCCAACTACTGATGATCTTTACACGTTATTTCAAACTAAACATTCTGTGCTTTGGGTAGCACAGCTTGAAAATAAGATACTGGGCTGCTGCGGCATTTATCCAACAACGGGGCTTCCCGAAAATTGTGCAGAGCTTGCAAAATTTTATGTATTAAAGGAAGCCCGTGGAAAAGGTGTTGGCAAACAATTAATGCAATGCTGCTTTCATTCTGCAAAAGAAATGGGATATAAAAAACTATATATTGAAAGCTTGCCAAAATTTTCACAGGCCGTTGCTATGTATGAAAAATATGGATTTATAAGATTAGATAAACCGCTTGGAAATTCAGGGCATACATCCTGTAATATCTGGATGCTTAAAGAATTAAATTTTTTATAATGCAATAATTCATTAGTAATCAGTATTTATATCTTCCCCAAAAAGTCAATCAATCTCACAAGATTAGTTTCTTTAGTAAACTCTGGTTTATTCTCTTTTATATAAGATTCAATTGCTGATTTTTTTTTGCTGAACATTTTATAAATGTTTTTCTTATCCGCAGACAAAAAATTATTAAGGCTATCGCCGATAAAGAAAATAGTTTCTTTATGTAGTGTTATTGCCTTTTTTTCAGTGAGTTTATAAGACTGGTCATTGATGGCAAAAGAATTGGTAGTGCTGATGGCTGAAGTAGAAGACATTTGCCCATAAGCTCCTTCTTTTGTTATATCATTCAGTTTTATTATTTCAAGCTTACCCAATTTAGCTTCATCATTACCCCGTATTAATTCAATATAAACTTTATCAAAATAAAAAGTATCTGCCTGTATAGTTATATAGCTGATTGTATTTTCATTGGCAATTGCCAGCGTATCTTTTGATGGAGCAATAAATTGCATTTCACCAATTAGTAAATTATAATTTAAAGAACCGTACGATACAGTTCCATCTTTATAATATACTGCGCCACGCACAAATTGCGGATATTTATATAGTACACTATCGCCCAAAGCTTCCCTGATACTTTCTCCAGGATTTACTGTCCACTGATTTTTTTGCGCATACGTATTTGCGTACAGCATCGCAATAGAAATAGTTAGAAAAAGGAATCTTATAATTCGCATTCATTTATTTAATGTAAATAAATATAAATGGCGTTTTTCAAGACTCTGTAAATAAACTCCCCAAGCCGGAATAAAAATGACTGGGCAGAAAAAATATTGTCGTAAAACCGAAAGAGCATATTAAGGTTCAATCTTTGATTCACAAACAAAAATTCACTTTTTCGCCAGCCACTTGTCGCAATATTTTGCCGTTCCTAAAAAATTAGTTTATCTCCTAATTAATTAGTAGTACTATTGCTTTAAAATATAAAACATGATAAAGCTGGCAAAAAGAGAAGAGCAGATCATGCAGATTTTTTGGGAACTCAATGAAGCATTTATAAAAGAAATAATTCCTCATCTGCCTGATCCAAAACCACACTATAACAGTGTTGCCACTATTGTAAAAATATTGGAAGATAAAGGGTTTTTGGGACATGAAATATTTGGAAACCTTTATCAATATCACCCTCTTATTTCGAGGGAAGATTATCAGAAGCACGCCATGAAAGATGTAGTTAAACAATACTTTGGTAATTCTTATCCGCGCATGC
>JBDTLW010000010.1:0-13593 GCA_039934575.1 Parafilimonas sp.
GTTGCAGGTGATTATTTTTCCCTTTCGTGGGATACAGATATTCAGATGAAAGGGGAAGCCCGCAAAACCAACAGCGAAATATGCGTATATAAAACAAAAGCTGGCAAGATAATTTCTGAACAATTTTTTTATTGAGATAATAAGCCCTGATGTTGACTATTTCTGTTTATCGCAAGGCATATATTTTATAAAAATTAATGAAGCTGATAAAACCATTACGCTGAAATTTATTAAAGAGTAAAGCTTTGATTTTTACTTTTTCAGAGATACTTCCTCACAATGCGTACATAACAATATCTTGTTTGCTTTTTTATTCACCGCATTTCATTATTTTGCCGCACCTTATTATTTTATAACAACGCAGTTTATCATTAAGAAACAACACACATGCGCATAAACAAATTGCACCCTGCTCATATTTTCATTTCTATTGCACTTACTGTTACTTTTTTCGGATGCCAAAAAAATATTGATGAAATAGCTGTAATACCAACCCCGCCAACCAATCCTGATTCAACAAAAAACTATGACAGCCTCTTTACAATTTCTACGGGCAGCGGGCAAGACAGCGGACAAATACTTATTGATTTTAATACCAAAACATCAGGCGTTCTGGCTATTTTAGACCAGGCAGGCAGAGTGATAAAAACAAAAACTGTTGGGTTGCAAATTGATAATTTTCAAAAATGGAATATTAATGGCAAAACAAGATATACTTATTTTCAAACGCAGGGCGAGTTTGCTATCGACAGTATTCCAGGCACAGAAGAAGGCTATGAAATTATCTGCGATTCAAATCTTACTGAGATCAAAAGAGTTAGTTTGTTACCGTATAAAAACGTTGACACGCTTACATCTTCTAAAATAGATGTGCATGATTTTATTTTACTGGATGATGATCATTATATAGTTGAAGCATACAGGAGTGAAAAACCAACAAATATTCCGGATACCATTCTTCAGGAACCCGGCATAAAAGTGGTGGGTTGCATTATACAGGAAATTAATAATGACCAGGTAATATTTCAATGGGTTGGCACAGATCATCCTGAGTTTTACGGAGCGAGTGTTGAAAATAATAATTTCGGCAATATTGCAACAACGCAGGATTACATGCATCTGAATTCCATTTGCATTGATCCGGCTGATAACAATCTTATCTGCTCATTCAGAAACATTAATCAAATAATAAAGATCAACAGAACAACAGGCGAAACAATGTGGAGACTTGGCGGAAAGAACAGTGATTTTGCCTTAACGGATGATGAGGATTTTTTACGGCAGCATTATGCACGCATAAATGCTGATGATCATTCACTCATGTTTCTTGATAATGGCGAAGCTTCTCTAAGAGCATACAGCCGTATTCTTGAATTTCAGTTGGATGAAAATGCAAAACAAATAACCGGTTTCAAAGCGTTTAAAATCCCTGATCAGTTTATACAATACGGAGGCTCTGTTCAAAAAACAAACGATACCTATTTTATTGGCGGCAGCTCTGCAAAATATGCACTGCAGATAAATTATAATACCAATGATGTTTTGCTAAGATTAGATCTAAAATTCGCCAGCTATCGTTGCTTAAAATATAATGTAACCAATTAGCGGCTTAATATATTCCTTACGCTTCTTTGCTCCGGCATAAAATATATAATGAAGTAAATTGTATAACATCTTTTAAATGTTTGCTGTACTAATTCAACCATCTTATCTTCTTTAAAGCACTTAAATAAATAGTATCCTTTTAAATCAAATGCAAACAAGTATTGCAAAGAATATTTGTATTTATAAAAATCTGTAACCTTTTTGGCAGCCCTGCACTCTATTATAGTCTAAACAATTTTAAAATGAAAAGAATAAACATTTTTGCAGCAACTGTATTTGCATTAGGAATGAGCGCATTTACACCTGCAACAACATCATCTGCACAAAGCGCTAAGCTTACCGATCCTGAAATTGCTTCAGTTGCTGTGGTGGCAAATCAAAATGATATAAGCTTTGCAGCCATTGCAAAAACCAAATCCACTAACAAGAGTATTCTGGAATTTGCGCAAACTATGGCAACCGATCATCAATCAGTAATTGACCAGGCAACAGCGTTGGTTACAAAATTGGGTGTTACGCCAAAAGATAATGCAGTAAGTAAAAAATTATTATCAGATGCGGCGAATACCAAAAAAATGCTCTCATCAAAATCAGGCGATGCTTTTAATAAGGCTTATATAGATAATGAAGTGGCATATCATAAAGCAGTAATAGCAGAAGTAGAAAATGTATTGATACCAGATGCAACAAATAAAGATCTGAAAGATCTTCTGCAAAAAGTTTTGCCTATACTGAAAACACATCTTGAACATGCAGAAATGGTGCAGAAAATGTTTACCAAATGAGTAACGTAACTATGTTTTTAAGGAGCAGCCTGTTGATACTGTGCAGTGTGATTCTTTTAAATGGCTGCTCCTCTCCTTCGGGAGAAACCGAAGATAAAACCAGCACACAGGAAACTCCTGAAGAAAAACCAGCCCCTTCACTATATGTGGTGCAAATAGAACAAATGAAATTTTTACCTGCTGATATTACAGTACATGCAGGTGATACTATAATGTGGATAAACAACGATATGGTTGGGCATGATGTAACGGAAGAAAAAAGTAAGGCGTGGTCTTCCTCATTATTACCACCGGGTAAATCATGGAAGTTTGTGCCAAAGGAAAGTGCAGATTATTATTGCTCAATACATGTAGTAATGAAAGGAAGCGTCACAGTAAAATAAAATAACTTTGCATACGCTAAAATGATAATTAAATTAAGATACGTTGAAAGAAAATTTTGAACAATATACAGATACAGAAATTATTAATAAAGTAACAGGGGGCGAATTGAAACTGTATGAAATACTTATTCGCCGCTATAATTCTTTTTTATATAAGATAGGAAGAAGCTATCACTATAATCACCAGGATACCGAAGACCTGATGCAGGAAACATACATAAGCGCATATTGCAATTTGAAAAAGTTTGAGCATCGCTCTTCATTTAAAACATGGTTAACCAGGTTAATGCTTAATCATTGCTATCAAAAAAAACACAAACTGAGTTATGCAAATGAAATTATCACCGGTGAACTGTTAACCGAAAAAAAAGATGTCTTGTTTCAATTTTCAAACAATAAAGACCAAATGGTAAATAAAGAGCTTGGCAGTGTAATAGAAACAGCGTTACTGCAAATTCCTGCAGATTACAGAATGGTTTTTACACTGCGTGAATTAAACGGCTTAAGTGTTGCCGAAACTGCTTCTTCGCTTGATATTAGTGAAGCCAATGTAAAGGTGCGGCTTAACCGCGCCAAAACTATGATGCGTTCAGCTATTGAAAATATGTATTCTCCAACTGAAATCTTTGAATTCAATTTAATCTATTGCGATAAAATAGTAAATAAGGTAATGGCACATATATATGCCTTACCTCAAACTGATTAATTTGCATATCATTTTCAATTTCCATTTGCATATCTTAAACTTCCTATAGTTTGTTTATTCAGCCATACCTTATTCATTGCTTTGCCATATTTTAAACCATGTAAAATAATTTTACAAAAACTAATAACCTGCTTTTCGCTACATTCGGCCATAGTCGTTATCATTTTTTATCGTCATGACAAATAAAAATAAATGCAGATCAACTGTTGAAATTTTATTCATAAGTCTTATCGGCTTATTTATTGCAACAGGTAGTTTTGCACAAAAAAACACATCAGATAATCTTACAAAAACATCAAACATGGAAAATACAAATGGCACTGCAATCACGTTAGGCGGCAAACCTGTTCACACAGTAGGAAAGTTACCCGCAGTTGGTACACAAGCTAAAGACTTTACTTTAACAGGCGTTGATCTTACAGAAAAAACATTATCAGATTTTAAAGGAAAATATATTATCATGAATATTTTCCCAAGTGTGAACACAGGCGTTTGCGCTAAATCTGTAAGAAAATTTAATGAAGATGCAGCAAGCCTGAATAATGCGATAGTGCTTTGTATTTCTAAAGATCTGCCTTTTGCGCAAAAACAATTTTGCGGCGCCGAAGGAATTGAAAATGTTGTAATGCTTTCTGATTTCAGAAATGATTTTGGAAATATTTACGAGGTTCAAATGGCCGATGGATCTATGCGTGGTTTACTAAGCCGCGCTGTGATAGTGGTTGATCCTGAAGGTAAAATTATATATGAGCAACAAGTGCCTGAAATAGGCCAGGAACCTGATTATGCATCTGCAATAGCAGCCGTAAAATAAGAAAGCAATCTTCAACTGCTGATCTTTTTTCCGCAATGTTTTTTTGCATTGCTATAGAAGCATTGCGATTTTATTTAGCCGGGATTTATATTCATTTCTACCTGTCTTATTTTACAAATACCAGCGTGGTCATACAACGCATATCCTGAACATTGGTGGTTTTTACCGGCTCAGCAAGTTTCATAGGAAAAGTGTTTAGCACATCTTCTATTAATTTTTTCGTTAACAGGAACCGGACTGTGCCATCAGGTAATGAAAATCTGCCACCACCAAGTAGTAATATTTTACTTTCAATTCCAATATCAGAAGCTGCTCTTATGAACAGGCTTCCGCCAGGCTTTAATACACGGTTTAGTTCAGAAAACATTTCTAAAAAATTTCCTTTGCTTTTTGCAAAATGAAGTACTGCACTGCATATAATATGCTGGAAAAATTCGTCATGAAAAGGCAATGATTGAACCTGTGCATAGTGTAACTGATCCTGCTTAAGCGAAGGATAAATCTGTGATAAATGATTGATGGCATTTTCATCAGTATCTATTGCATGTATATCAAAGTTTGGCTGCAATACAAACCACGAAATATTTCTGCCGCTGCCGCAGCCTGCATCAAGTAATTTACCCCCATCTTTATACCTGCCTTTTAGTATTTGGTCTATAAGATAAATGTCAGTATTAATGATATGATTTAATTCTCCGGGGACCATTCCGTAAATTACAATTATTGAATAATATCCTGCAAAAGTTTTTCTGCCAGGTATCCCTTCACCTTGCTTAAGATGGGTTATCTTCTATGTCCTTTTTATATTGCTCATCCTTTGCTTATTGCTTGTTGAGAAGATATTGCAGAAAAGAATTTTTTTTGATGAAGACACTACCAAAAGTCAAACCTACAACATCAATAAAATACATTTTATCTTAACTCATCTGAGCAACGTTGTTGTGCCCTTTAACTTTCTGATAACACCTAATGCATCCTGCCATTCGCAATAATAAATGAATGTTCCTGTGGGTTCAGGTATGCTATTAACAGCTCCATCCCATCTTTTTCCAAAATCATTTGTTTTAAAGACGATACTGCCCCATCTGTTATATATAATCAGCTTATAATTGCGTACTTCGCAACCCGCAGTATGCGCACCAAATAAATCATTCAACCCATCATGATTAGGTGTAAATGCAGCAGGAAATAAAATACAGTTTACAAGCAATGAATCACAGTATTTTGCCTGCACAAATATTTTATCATTTGCTGTGCATCCATTTTTATCTTTTGCCAGTACGCTTACATTTTCATTTGAATAAATTGTAGCTGAGTAAGTATTGAAAGGAGAAAGAGATCCGTTCCAGAAGTATTGTACGCCGTCATTATTACTTTGCAAAAAAGCAGAAAATGTAAGTTTATCAGCAGCACAAACTGTAGTATCACCCGGTGTTATTTTAATCTTCAGCGCATCGGTATTTTGAATTATGGTGGTATCTGTAACAGAACAATTAAAAGCATCTTTCGTTAAAAGAATAGTTGTGCCTACAGGGATTTTATCAAATAATTTATTTGAAGTATAACCGGAGCCATTTACTGAATATTGAAATGGGGCTGCACCTTGCTCAACTGAATCAAAGTTTATGCTTCCGTATAAGCTTCCGCACAGTGCATCGGTTTTTGTAAATATTATTTTTTTCGGGCCTGCAATATTTTGAACAATAAATGTATTTGAAGCAATACAACCATTCGAATCTTTCACAATAATTTTTCCGTTTCCTTCTGCAAGGTTATTGAAGGTATTATTTGAAAAAAAGTTACTGCTATCAAGTGAATATAAAAACGGCGCTGAACCGCCTGAAATTTTATTAATTGTGATACTCCCAATTGATTGATCACAATGCGTATCCGTAATATTTGTTTCAAATGAATCGGGAGGTTGGGCCTTATTCACAACTACAGAATCTTCAAAATTGCACAGTGCACTATCATAAACCCTGATTAAATATTTACCATCTGTCAAGTTGGTAAATGAGCTATCGCTGGCTGGTGTGTTACTATTTATAGAAAATTCAAAAGGCGCAGTACCTCCCTGAACGCTTTCAACCATAATTTTTCCGTTTATTTTATCGCAGGCAGTTGGGAAAGCTGATACTGTAATACCACTTGGTCCCGCAATATTCGCTATGCTCGCAGAATCGCTGAATACGCAGCCATCATTATCCTTTACAGTAACAAAATAATTGCCCGATGCAAGATTTGTGAAAACAGAATCTGTTGTGTATGGCTGACCCTTTATAGAATAATTAAAAGGTGAAGGACCTCCCTCAATTTCAGTAATGAATAATTCACCGTCATTCTTATTACAATGCTCACCTTTTGATGAAAGAGAAGCGCCGTTTACATTACCTTTTGGATTAGGAAGATTGAAATCAATAGTTGTATCACTATAAGAATTGAGATCAGTCAGTTTCACTGTATAATTTCCGGGACAAACATTAATAATAGAGGCTGTAGTATCGCCCCTGCTCCATTGATACTTATAGTTACCGCTGCCGCAGTAAGGTATTACTGAAAGACTGCCGGTACAGTTACAATTTTCAGGTATGGTATAACTTGTATCTGCGTTTAAAGAAGATGGTTTTAATTCCATTATAAATGAAGCATTCGAGGTATAATTGTTTGACTCCTCCTCATAATAAGCGCCGTTGCCCGGGTTTTTTAAAGCAGGGAAATTTGAAGCGCCATTAGGCGACTCCTGTATCTGCCCAAAAATATAAAACAGGTTGCCTTTGTTATCAACTGTAAATTCTGCAATAAAATAATAAGCCCCGACTGGAAACCCATTAAATGAAGCATATAGACTTTTGCCCTCTGTAGTAAAGGTTAAAAACAATGGATCAAGAGAAGAGGTATAAGGTTGAGATGAAGAATAAAAATAACTGCCATTACAAGCATCATTGTGTGTAGGAATACCATTTTTGAGACCGTCTGGATATCCAAATACGTGAATAAGGTTTCTGAATTTTTCAAATATTACATATTTAAAGGATGTGAATTGAGCATTATAATATGTTGTTGACCAGGTTAATTCTGTTTTCTGGTTAAATTTTAAAATATTTCCGCCGCCTGGTAAAATGCCTTTATTTGGTTCCATATAAGCACCATTCCCCGGATCTACATAGGGATATTTTTGTCCTGAATAAGCCTGTCCAACAACGTAAATGTTTCCGGAGGTATCAGCAGCAATATCACCAGCATCACAAGGCAGGTAAGTTGACCAGGTTAAATTGTAAGATGAATTAAATTTAGATAGAACTGATAAAGATGACCCTTTCTGGTAAAAACCACCTGCATCCAAACGAACATAACCGTCAGAGCGAACTGTTTGTGCAAGAAGATAAATATTTTTATATGAATCAATCGCTAACCTGCTGCCAACGTCGCCGCCATTTGCAGTTGATTGCATAGGTGTACACCAAATAACATTACAATTTGCATCAAACTTTGAAATGAATATACAATACTCATAAGCAAAGGGCGCAATATAAGCTCCATTACCCGGGTTCACTCTTGGTACTATGCTTGGGTCTGAGTTTCCAGTGATGTAAATATTGTCATCATCATCGGTTGTTATATCATTAAATATATCTGCATTAAAATTTGTGCACCATAATAAAGCTCCGTTGTTTGAAAACTTTGCCAGGTAGCAGGAAGATGTAAAATAGCCGCTATCAAAAAACCCTCCGTTATCTTTATAAGGCAGGTTGCCTCCATAATAATTAGAAGCGCTTATAAGCTCTCCTTTTTTATTAATTGCTATTTGAGCGCTGTGTCCACCACCAGCAAAATAAGTTGACCAAACTAAAACCTTGTTTGCATTAAATTTCATATACACATCAGAACCATTAATGCTGTCGTATATGCTGGAGAAATAAGCTCCATTGCCTGGATTAACAGTTGGGAAAAAAATCTTGCCGCTGCATCCTAAAGCAACAAATATGTTTCCCCGTGCATCAGTTTCAACATCCGATGCATGTACTTCGCTTCCATGTGATCCGTCAAAGCTTGTTTCTGTATGCAGAAAAGTTCCCCATACAAGATCGGGATCTATAGTAAACTCTTTATTTATTAAACGCTTGTCAATGTTGTATTGAATTGTATTGTGTTTAAGTTTATAAGCAATAGGTATTTGGTTGCCTATATTCTTTGCGTATATAACAGGCTTCCCTTCTTCAACAAATCCAAGCCTGCTGCTGACAGACAATCCGCTATCATTATTCAGGCGCACGTTGGCATTACCGGAATAACGTATTTGTATTTTATCTGCAACAGCATTTTCATGTATTACAAAATCGTATTTTATTTTTTGGTCTGCGTCTCCAACGCTGTATAAAACCCAATCAATTCCGGGGTATATATTTTTAAAAATAATTTTTTTAATTAACCGCTGATTTGCCACATGCGTATTGCCGCTATAATAATTGAAGACAGAGGAATTTTCTTTATATACAATTTCAATATTTGTTGTGTCAATATTCGCATGTAAAAGGTTAACGTCAACCCTTTCTGCAGCAAAATGAAAAATAGTATTACTGTCTGTTTTTTTAAGGAAATTATTCGATAACTTATGATTGCGGGTTACCACTTTTTTATCCAATAATTTTTTTTACAAATAGCTTATCCCTGTATTGGTAATATAAACACCCACAGCAGATGAAGAAGAGAATGTAAAAAAAACATTCTTTGATTTTCCGCCCTCCATTGTTTGTACCTGTCCGCAATTTTTTATAAATCCTGATATGGGCAGACTTGTATTAAGGAAGTTTAAATCAGTTTGTAAATACTGTGTAAATACTTCAATTGAACTTAAAATAAAAATTAAAGCCAATACAATTTTAGGTGATAGAAAATATCTCAAAAAAGGGATTAGGTTTTTGGCAAACATAACGCGTAACGGCCTTTTAACTCATTAGTCAATTTGGATTTTTACAAATATAGTTTGATTTGATATTTCAATGTATGGATCGTTCGAACTATGCGCTGAAACTAAGTTTTTGTTCTGCTAATGCCGCACATCTTGTTTCAGTTTTTGCGGGAGTTACTGCCTGCGCTCATTGCTTTTGAGGAGAAGGAAGAAAAAAAAGCATATCACTTTAGGAAGTTAACTTCAGGCTTCAGCAATAAATTTATGCCAATGAGTAATATTTATTTGTAAATAAGATAAATTTTTTTTGTATAAAATTATATTAGCATTTCTGTTAGCATACAATGCCGCGTTCAGGTATTTAAATTTGTATATTTTACATTCTTAAAATTTATAAATATGTCTAAAACTATTGTACAGGATGTGTTATTTAAAAACACGCTGCCAAAAGATTTGTATGAAATCTATATGAATACAGATAAGCATTCTAAAGCCACTGGTGCGCCGGCTGAAATTGCTGATAAAGAAGGAAGCAGTTTTTCAGCGCATAGCGGATATATTACAGGTAAAAATCTTCTACTGGTAAAAAACAGGCTTATTGTGCAAACATGGAGAGCACAAAGCTGGAACAGCGATGATATTGATTCTGTATTTATTATTTACCTTGAACAAAAAGAAGCAGATACAATACTGCATGCGGTACATGCAAATGTACCTGATAATGCATTTGACGGACTTGACTCAGGCTGGCATAAGATGTATTGGGAACCATTTAAATTATTTCTTGCAGGAACGCCTATTTCAAAAGCATCTATGTAGCAGATGAGCGCTATAACATATCAATACCATCTCTTCTCCGAACGTGTCTTCTAATACCTTTGTAGGCGGGAAGAACGTTGAGGGTTTATTTAAGGGAGCATTTTAAATCAACGAACATGCTTAAAAGAAGCTAAGTGAATAGTTAAGACTTTGTGCTGCTAATGCCCACATCTTACTTCTTTTTTTGCGGATGTGTTTGCATGCATTCATTACTTTTTTAGGGACAGCGGAAAAGAAAATTTTATCCCTTTATAATTTTATAAACCACACCTTTAAATCCTGAGTCTGTGTTAAGTACACCTGTTATATAAAGTTCATTGTATTCATCTGTATTGCAACTAAAGATCAAGAAAGGCTCTGCAGGCATATTCACAACTTTTAAAGTTTGTCTTTCCCATATTCCCTGTTCATTTTTAGTAAGCGTGAAAAGCTTTTTTAAGTAGTCTGCAAACACATATTTATTTTTTAGCGAAGGAATAGAATCACCGTGATAAAAACTTCCTCCTATTACACAAAGTCCGTCTTTGTGTGTATATGTATTAATTGGTGCAGTAAAACTTTTAATATCAGCTCCGCTGTTCTTTACTACTAAACTATCACCTTCAGTTATAGGCCATCCGTAGTTAGCGCCTTTCGTGATGATGTCAATTTCTTCTTCTTTTGCATCGCCCACTTCGCCTCCAATTAAAATATGCGTTTGAGAATCGAATGAAAAACGCCAAAATCTTCTCAGCCCATAAGCCCATATTTCAGGTCTTGCATTTTTAACGCCAACAAAAGGATTGTCAGCCGGAATGCCATAAGGTATTTTATTTACATCAACGCGCAGCACTTTACCAAGCAGGGAGTTTAAGTGTTGCGCTTGCCGTTCTGGTAAAGGTGTATCGTTGTCACCCATTGAAATATATAAATAACCATCGGGACCAAATGCTATTTCACAGGCATCATGATCAATGCCATGCCCTTCAAATTCCATTATCCTGCGTTCACTTGAAAGGCTTACGCTGTCTGCGTTTGAAGCGCTTACAGTAAATTCGGCAATTACTAATTTGCAATCATTGGAATCCGAAGCAGGAGCAGGTGCATTGTAGCTTACATAAATTTTTTTATTTATTGCAAACTGCGGATTAAAAGCAAAACCAAACATTGCCCTTACTTCTGCTGAACTATCTCTTTGTTCCAGTTTACTTGTTAAGTCGAGGAATGGTCTTGGCTTCAGTGAACCATTTTTCAAAATCCATATTTTGCCGCTTAGGTCTGCTACAAATAAACGATGTGAATTGTCAGGTGATGCATCTAACTGCACAGGCATATTGATTGCAGAAGTGATAAACTCCAGTTTTACTCCGGCAGTATCTGCATTTGCCAAATTATTTTGCTGTTGATTTTTTTGATCTGTTGAATTGCATGCCGCGCATACGATTAGTAAATAAAGCAGTCGAAAATATTTCATGAAAAGTTTTGATAAATGAAGGATGGAAGATAAAAGTAAATTGTAAGATTCAGGGAAATTAAATTTCAGCTTTTACTTTTTTTCTTACACGGCTTTGCGAACAGGTATTGAAATGAAGTTGCTGTTAGCTTCTTAGGCGAAGTGGAGACAATACCAAATACACCTGACATTCTACATCCTTTACTGATCTAAGCGTAAAGAATATTGGCTCTTTATTCTACTTTTAGGAATTATTACCTGCTCATGAATATTTCAAGAAATAGGCAAGTGTTTGAATTAATGTTTGCACCTGCCTTTGCGTTTTTAGCTTGTTTAGTATTTGCTGTTGAGCTATTAATTAAATTATTTTTGTGTTTGGCAAAAGAGGCTGCAATTCATTAATATGTTTTTGTTTGAAAGGAAATGGTTCAAAAGAAAGTAATAATACTTTGCAATCAGGATTTCTTAATTTATCAATATTAATTTCAGGATAACGAAATTCATTATCAAAAATATTTTTAAGCCCGTAATAATTCATCATCTCATTTATAAAAGTATCAGCGCCCGCAGCCATGTAAGGTTTGCGCCAGATAAAATAAGCAGCCGGAATTTTATGTTGTTCTGCATTTTCAAGTTCTGAAAATTTCTTTTGTATTTTCTCAATCAATGCAAGTGACCTAGCTTCTCTGTTTACGAGTTTGCCAATTTATGAAATCATATTTATTGCATCCTCAAAGTTTTTTACATCAGTTATATGCACGTTTGTAAATTTCTGCAGCTCTTCAATTTGTTCTTTACATTTTCTTCTTTATTAGCAATTACAAGATCAGGATCTAAAGAAATGATTTTTTTAAGATTGATATTTTTTGTGCCGCCAATTCTTGTTTTTGTTTTGAACCATGCTGAAGGATGCACACAAAATTTTGTAGTGCCGATCACTTCCGCATCCAATCCTAAATCAAACAATAATTCTGTTAGAGAAGGAACAAGAGAGATTATTTTTTGCGGATTTCTTATGAATGTTTTATTCATTTTATAACCCGAAGATAACAAAGCCAAAAACTAAATTGCTAACTTTAAAATCTATTTTATTATGAGTATCTGGAGGCAAATAAAGGAATATCTTTTTATAAGAAAGCGCGATCCTGGTGGATATACAAATACTTATGTAAAGTATATGAATAGCATGAACAGAATATCATTATTCATATTCCTTATTGCTGTAATAATAATGCTTGTAAAATTTTTAATTATACCCTTATTTCATTAAAGACCTGAGTAGTAATCATAACCGCGCTCAGCCCAATAGTCAGGCGGTTTTTGATTGCTGAAATACATAGTGCCCATTTGTTTTAAATGTTTTATTCCATACTTAACAGGTATAATTAATCGCAGTGGATAGCCTTGGTTCAGGGGTAGCGGTGCATTGTTCATCTCGTAGCAAAGTATGGTTTGAGATTGTAAAGCGCTGGGCATATCAATACCAACATAATATTTTTTATCAACAGTTTGTAAGCCAACATAATTCATTTTCTCCTGGTCATTCAAATGATAATAATCCATAAAAGTTTTCAATGGCACACCAGCCCAATGTGTTACCTGGCTCCAGCCTTCAATACATTTAAAATCAAATATCACATGCACTTTTGGAAGTCTTTTTATATCGTCCAGCGAAATTTTTAATGTATCTCCTGCACCACGCACAACCTGCAAGCGCCATGTGCTGGTATCAATACGTGTTCTTTGCATACCTATCAAACCATTTACACGTACATTTTTTACTGCATCTTTTTCTGAATAATGTTTAGCAACATTAGCTGTATCAAACACTACTTTTTGAAGTATCTTTTCATTTACTTCAAGTGTTTTGCGCAGAGGCTTTAAAGCCATTTGTTCCTGTGGCTGATGGTTAAGCCATTTCCACGCAAATATGCCTGCAGTTACCAGCAAGGCAAAAATCAAAAAAGAAAACATCATTCTTTTTCTGTAAGCAGTATTGCTTATCTCTTTTGTTCGCCCTGAAAAAAAATCATGCTTTTTCATTAGCTGAAATTTTCTTTTCTTGTTTAATAACCTCAAGCCCGCTTATCATTGCCTGGAAATTATTCCATCCTGTTTTTATAACCTGAAAAATATGAAT
>JBDTLW010000011.1:0-12799 GCA_039934575.1 Parafilimonas sp.
ATCTTCACGAAACAAATTACTGGAAGAACAACGCAGTTGGTTAAAGCTTGCACGCGCGGCTTTTTTTATTGAGACGGTTTGTGTTTTCGGTATTTTTATTACAATATATTATATTATTTCCAACCATTATTATGAATATTATTATGCGTGGAATCATTCATCGCGCAGCTTAGAAAAAAAATATCTATTCGCCAGTTTTTGGGAAGGTCAGGAAGGAAGTTTTATGCTCTGGAACGTATGGCATTGTGTGCTGGGATGGATACTGATATGGCGCAGCAAAAAATGGGAAGCGCCGGTAATGATGGTGGTAAGCTTTGCGCAGGTTTGCATTGCCACAATGTTGCTTGGTATTTATTTTTTTGGTGTGAAAATAGGCAGTAACCCATTTGCATTATTGCGCCACGAATTAAATGCACCCATACTATTTAATAATCCGGATTATTTACAGCTACCAAAAATTCATGAAGGCAATGACCTGAATACATTGCTGCAGAATTACTGGATGGTGATACATCCGCCGGTTTTATTTTTAGGTTTCGCATCTACCATTGTTCCTTTTGCATATTGCATTGCAGGATTATTTAAGAATGATCATACATGGACCAAAGTTGCTATTCCATGGGCTGCATTTTCAGGCGCAGTATTAGGCACCGGCATTATGATGGGTGCAGCATGGGCTTATGAAAGTTTAAGCTTTGGCGGTTTCTGGGCCTGGGATCCGGTTGAGAATGCATCACTTGTTCCCTGGATTGTAATGATAGCCGGCTTGCATACAAACATGGTGTATAAAAGCAGCGGTTATTCATTAAAAAGTACTTACCTCTTTTATATTATTTCTTTTACACTGGTATTGTATTCAACATTTTTAACGCGCAGCGGAATCTTGGGCGATACATCTGTACATGCTTTTACCGGTGCGGATATGACAACGCAATTAGTTTGTTTTGTACTGATATTTTTTGTGCCGGCAATATCTTTATATATCTATCGCAGCAAAAAAATTCCTTCTATAAAAAAAGAGGAAAGCACCTACAGCCGCGAGTTCTGGATGTTCATCGGCTCATTGGTTTTGTTTTTATCTGCTATTATTATTGCAGCAAAAACATCAATACCTGTTTATAATAAAATTTTCGGCACTAACATAGCAATGCCTGAAGACACTCTTTTTTCTTACAACCAAATACAGGTTTTTATAGCCATAATAATTGGTGTGCTTACTGCCATTACTCAATATTTAAAATATAAGAATACCGATAAAAAAGTTTTTTATAAAAGAATCTTATGGCCTACAATTATTGCACTTGTATTAAGCCTTTGCATAAGCCTGATTGGCAATATTAACTATGAAGCAAAAGGCCCCGGTTTTATGATTGCCATTCACATTGCCATGTTTGCTGCTGTGTATGCAGTGGTTGCCAATTTTTCTTATATATGGATTGGATTAAAAGGCAAGATGAAATCTGCCGGACCTTCTATTGCGCACATTGGTTTTGCTTTAGCATTAATAGGCATCATTGTTTCATCAAGCAGAAAAACTGTATTGAGTGAAAACACAACGGGCATTTCATTATTGGAAAAATCAAAAGATTTTAATCCCGCTGAAAACATAACGCTGTTTAAAGGTGTGAAAACAGATATGGGTAAGTATGATGTTACTTATACACGTGATACTTTAAACAATTCAAACCATAAAAAATATTTTGAACTGCAGTTTGTAAGTAAAGACGGAAAAGAAAAGTTTAATATTTATCCTGATGTTTTAAAAAACAATAAAGGCAATGAAGGCTTTTCGGCAAACCCGGATAAAAAACATTACTGGAACCGCGACATATTTGTTTATGTTTCTGCAATGCAAAATGGCGATCAGGATGATACAAGCGAATACAAACCGGTTGAAATGAAAGCAGGTGATTCTGCATTTTATTCAAACGGAATAATAGTACTGAACAGCATTGTTAAAGATTCTGATTCATTAAACAAAAAATTATTACCCGGCGAAGTTGGATTAGGAATGAATATGACAGTGATCTCAAAAGATGGAATGCAATATAAAGCCATGCCGGTTGTTGCCTTAAAAGATAATGTGCTTAGAAATATACCTGACACTGTAATTGCGCAAAGCCTCATTATACGCTTTGATAAATTAAGCGATGCAGACGCCGGCAAAATTGAACTCGGTATTAAAGAAGATAAAAGCATACAGGATATAATCACTTTAAAAGTTTACCTGTTTCCATTTATCAATGTGTTATGGATAGGAATTGTAATAATGGTAATTGGTTTTATCATCAGCATTGTACAGCATGTTCGCAGGGATTTCAGACTCACCTCTTCAGTTTAAATATAACATTTTCTAAAGGTTACATTTGTTGTTATTTACGTATAAATTGCCGGCAATCAATTTATATTTACATCATCATTTATGCAACTGCAAAAACTATTTTTTCCTGGCATACGCTTTATTGCATTTTTTATATGCACAGGTTTTGCATTGCATACATCTGCCCAAAACAAACCGCCGCTTGTTAATAAAAATAATCTTGGGGTGAATGATACAGTACTCGTTGAAGCCTGCCCCGAACCTAACGGTGATACCATTCCCTGTTCCTGGCTTGAAGATGTGTATGTAAGCGGAAAGCTGCGCGGCATATATAAAAAAAGATATGCTGAATGGACGCGTTTGCGTAATGCAGTATATGTTACTTATCCCTATGCTATTACTGCTTCAGGAGTAATGAATGATATAAATGGGAAACTGGTAAATGTTACTGATAAAAGCAAACGAAAAGAGATCATTATGTCCCGTGAAAAGGAATTGAAAACTGAATTTGCAGATAAACTTACGCAGCTATCTGTTTACCAGGGCAAGGTTTTAATGAAGCTTATATATCGCCAAACCGGCAATAATTGTTATGAAATAATTGAAGACTATAAAGGAAAATTTAATGCCGGATTCTGGCAAACAATTGCTTTGGTTTTTGGGTCAAATCTGCGTCAGAGTTATGACCCTAACGGCGATGATCATGATATGGAAATTATTGTGCAGGATGTAGAAAAAATGTATGGGGTGAGAAAATCGTGAATAGCTAATGATATAACGTTTCAACCAATCAACAGATCAACTTCTTAAAACTTTCCGTCTTCCGGTCTTTCGGACTTTCCAACTTCTGCTTTAATTTTGAACGCATGAAAACAGACATACTCGCTTTTGGTGTACATCCTGATGATGTGGAATTAGGTTGCTCAGGCACTTTGGTTGCTGCAATTGCACAAGGAAAAAAAGTTGCCGTGATTGATTTAACGCGTGGCGAATTAGGTACACGCGGCACTGCCCAAACAAGACATACGGAAGCTGCCAATGCTGCTAAAATAATGGGTGTGCATGCAAGAGAAAATTTAGAAATGGCAGACGGTTTTTTTGAGGTTGATGAAATTAATATAAGAAAAGTTATTACGGCGATCAGGAAATATCAGCCGGAAATTGTTTTATGTAATGCTCCTGAAGACAGGCACCCGGATCATGGCAGAAGTTCTAAACTTGTTTCAGATGCAGCTTTTCTTTCAGGCTTAAGAAAAATTGAAACCACGGATAATAATGAAGCCCAAAAAGAATGGAGACCATCGTACGTTTTTCATTATATACAAGACCGTTATTTAAAGCCTGATTTTTTGTTTGATATTTCTGATCAGTATGAACAAAAAATAAAAGCGGTGCTTTGCTATACCACACAATTTAATACTACAGATAACAGCGAACCGCAAACCTATATTTCCAATCCTGATTTTTTAGATGTAATAAAATCAAGAGCGCTGATGTTTGGCAAACGCATTGGTGTAAAATATGCAGAAGGTTATTTAACTACAAAGATGATTGGCGTAAAAAGTTTTGATGCGTTTATACAAAAAGTAACGTGATGATTACAAAATTTTGAATCTTTATTTTATATTTTTTAATACTGCAAGAGATGTCTTAATGCGTTCGCAGGTTTCGTCATCACTTAAATTTTCAGCAATAAATTTTTCGCCTATCACTGTTTCATATAATTCAATATAGCGCTTAGAAATTGTATCAATCCATTCATCACTCATAGCAGGAACAGTTTGTCCTTCCTTACCCATAAAATTATTTTCTATCAGCCATTCACGTACAAATTCTTTGCTAAGTTGTTTTTGCCGGTCATCTTTTTGCTGGCGTTCATCAAAACCATCAGCATAAAAATATCTTGAACTATCAGGCGTATGTATTTCATCCATCAGAAAAATTTCGTTATTAATTTTTCCAAATTCATATTTTGTATCAGCAAGTATTAAACCGCGTTTGGCAGCAATATGTTTTCCGCGTTCAAATAATTTCAATGCATATTCGCTTAATATATTCCATTCTTTTTCTGTTGCTAATTTTTGAGAGATGATCTCTTCAGCGCTGATGTCTTCATCATGCCCTGCTGCTGCTTTGGTGCTTGGTGTAATTATGGGTGATGGAAAGAAATCATTTTCTTGTAAACCGTCAACCATTTCAGCGCCGCATAAAATTCTTTTACCGCTGTTATATGTTCTCCATGCATGGCCAACAAGATTACCTCTTACTACCATTTCTATTTTAAACGGAATGCACTTTCTTCCAATGGAAACATTTGGAGCGGGCGCCTCTAAAAACCAGTTGGGGCAAATATCTTTTGTTGCATTAAGCATATAAGCGGCGATCTGGTTAAGCACCTGCCCTTTATATGGAATTGGCTTCGGCAGTATTACGTCAAATGCTGATATGCGGTTGCTTGCAACCATTACAAGCAGCCTATCATGTATAGTATAAACATCTCTGACCTTGCCGCTGTAAAAATTTGTTTGATCCTCAAAATTGAATGCTCCTTTTTTCATCCGGGTAATTTTTATTTTCTTTAATGCTGCACATATTTACAAACCTACAAGAGTATTGCTGAAGCAGGCAAAAACATTCAAAAAATTATTCTATCTTTCCTTTTAAAAAATAATACAGCAATGTGGGTATTATTTTTCTTTAAAGATTGCAACAAATATTATTATTGTGTAACTAAAAAGTTCTCTCATGGGAAAATTAACGATGTTAATGCTTTGCGCGATCATTTGTTCGCTCGCAAGCCATAAGACTTATGCTCAGGCTACAAACATAATAAACGGCAATATTAAAAGCAGCCAAACCAAAGAAAATTTATCTGCAGTCTCTGTAGTTATAAAAGGAACTGCAGTTGGTACTTTTACTGATGAGAAAGGAAATTTCAGGCTGCTTACAACACAAAATCCTCCGTTTACAATACTCGTAACTTCAATTGGTTATTCATCAAAAGAAGTAAGTGTTGAAAGCAGCAGCCAGACAATAGATATTGAACTCGATCCGGGTTATGCATTAGGACAGGAAATTGTGGTAGCTGCATCGAGATTACCGCAACGTATTCTTGAAGCTCCCGTGACTATTGATCACATAAGTGCAAACACCATACGCAATGCACCCGGTCCAAATTATTATGATGCATTAGCTAATTTAAAAGGTGTTGATGTAAATACTTCAAGCTATACGTTTAAAACAATTTCCACACGGGGATTTAATGGCAGCGGCAATTTGCGTTTTAATCAATTGGTTGATGGAATGGATAACTCAGCGCCGGCACTTAATTTTTCTGTAGGAAATGTAATAGGGCTTACTGATCTTGATGTAGATAATATGGAATTATTATCAGGTGCATCTTCTGCTTTATATGGTTCTGGTGGTATGAATGGCACCTTGCTTATTACAAGCAAAGATCCTTTCAAGTACCAGGGATTTAGTATTGAAGTAAAAGAAGGCATAATGCACGTAGACGATTACAGGCATAGTGCATCACCTCTTCATGATTTTGCTTTCAGGTGGGGCAAAAAAGTTTCAGACAAATTCGCTTTTAAAATCGGCGCTGAATATATTAAAGTTGATGATTGGAGAGCAGATGATTCAACTAATCTTTTACGTAATAATGTTTACAGCAAAATCGTTCCAGGCACAAGAGCATCAGATCCTAATTACGATGGCGTGAACGTATATGGAGATGAAGTGAGTGCCAATTTAGGACCACCAATTGGCGCAGTTAGCCGTACTGGATATTATGAAAAAGATCTTGTTGATTATAATGCTTATGATTTTAAAATTTCAGGAGGCTTATACTATAAGATATCAAGCACCACCGAAGCTTCTTTAACCGCAAACTGGGGCGAGGGCACAACAGTATATACAGGAGCAGATAGGTATTCATTAAAAAATTTCAGTATTGGTCAATATAAACTTGAATTGAAAAATCCGAATTGGTATTTAAGAGCTTATACAACTCAGGAAAATTCAGGTGATTCTTATGCAACTACATTAACTGCAATATCAGTTGACAGGGCATGGAAGGATGATCTAACCTGGTTTGGCACATACGGGTATGCTTATGGCGTTGCTTTGGGGAATAGTATGACACCCGATGAAGCAAAAGTAATAGCAAGAGCTGCTGCTGATCAAGGGAGATATTTACCAGGAACGCAGGAATTTAATGATGCTTTTCATAAATCTGTTACAACATCCATTAATGATGGCGGTTCCCAGTTTTCAGATAAATCGGCGCTTTATCAATTTGAAGGACAATATAACTTCTCCCAATATGTAAAAGTGATTGATGTATTAGTTGGTGCAGATTATCGTACGTATCACCTTAATTCCAAAAATACGATCTTTTATGAACCGGATGGTCCAATTAATATAGGTGAATATGGTACTTATGTTCAATTACAAAAATCATTATTAGATGATGTTTTAAAATTAAGCGCATCAGGCCGATATGATAAAAGTGAAAATTTCAAAGGCCGGTTTACGCCAAGAGTAACTGCAACTATACAGGTGGCAAAGAACAACAATATACGTTTATCTTATCAACAGGCATATCGTTTTCCAAACAACCAGGATCAATACATTAATCTCTTTACCCCTGGAAGTATTTTGATAGGAAGTTTACCAATATTTGATAAACTATATAATTTTAGTGGCAATCCTGCTTATACAGCACAAAGTATAGTGGACTTTAGAAACGCTTATTTTGGGTCAGGAAATTTTAATCCAGACCTGCTCGTAAAGGCAGATTTTGGTAAAGTGAATCCTGAAACAATGTCGTCTTATGAAATTGGTTATCGCGGAGTAATTAATAATAAATTACTGATAGATGCCTATTATTATTTCAGTAAGTATAAAGATTTTATCGGGCGTGAAGCGGTAGGAAGATCTGATAGTTTAACCGGTTTATTAAATCCATTTGCAACAACAAATTATTCTTTCGTAGTTAATAGCCCTACACCTGTAAAAGCAAATGGCTGGGGCTTTAGTGCGCAATATCAGCTTGGCAGAGGATATACCCTTATGGGAAATGTTTATGAAGATCAGTTAACAGGAGTTCCTTCCGAATTGATTACTTTCTTTAATACACCAAAAACGCGTTTCAATCTTGGTTTATCTAATTCAAATACCATTAACAATTTTGGTTTTAATATTATTTATAAATGGCAGGATAAGGTTAATTGGGAAGGAACATTTGGCACCGGTCCTATCCCTGCATTCGGAACACTGGATGCACAGGTTAGTTATAAATTTACCAAAGAAAAAGTATTGTTGAAGATTGGAGGTACAAACATTACCAATCACTATTATCGCAATGCATTTGGAAATCCTTATATAGGTGCTTTATATTACGCAAGTATAGGATATAATATATTTTAGATAACAACTATGGAAATTAAAAACCTTTGCTCAAAAGCAGAGGTTTTTTTATTTTATTAAATTACTGGTATGAAAAAGAAATTGGTTGTACTTACAGGTGCAGGCATAAGCGCAGAAAGCGGTTTAAAAACTTTTCGCGATAGTGATGGCTTATGGAATGGCTATAATGTAGAGGATGTGGCAACACCAATCGCATGGAAAAGAAATAAAAAACTTATACTTGATTTTTATAATATGCGCCGCAAAGATGTTTTACATGCGCAGCCTAATGCAGCACATATTGGTTTGGCAGATCTTGAAAAAAATTTTAACGTGCATATCATTACGCAAAATATTGATGATCTGCATGAGCGCGCAGGCAGCACAAAAATTTTGCATTTGCATGGAGAAATTTTTAAGATGCGCAGCGAACTAAACGAAGATTTAATTTATGAAATACGTGAAGATATTTTGTTGGGTGATGTAGCAAAAGACGGTGCCCAACTTCGTCCGTATATTGTATGGTTTGAAGAACCTGTACCAATGATTGAAGAAGCGGCTGCCATTGCATTACAGGCAGATATTTTTGTGGTCATCGGAACTTCGCTTTTAGTGTATCCTGCAGCAGGCTTAATTAATTATGCACCGCGCTTTATACCAAAATTTATTGTAGATAAAACTATCCCCTATGCTTCTTTACACAATGTAACGGCCATTGAAAAACCTGCAACCGAGGGGATTGATGAATTGATTTCACTTTTAAAAAACTTATAAAATAATACCAAATGTATTTTTAATTTAGTCCAATGAATCTTATGCTATAATTCAAGTCTATACCGATGTGTCGGTAATATAACAGATTCATAGCACAATGTAGCGTAAGCGGAATTGGACTATAGAATATGTATAATCGGTATCATACACATAGATGCACAAAAAAAGAGTTCGCAAATGTGAACTCTTTTTTTAATAAGATGATACAAATTACCACCTGTTGCCACCGCCGCCACCGCCGCTGAAAGATCTTTTATTATTTGGTCTTTCTTCGCGAGGTCTTGCAACGGTAACGCTGATAGATCTGCCTTCAACTACAGCGCCGTTTAATTCTTTAATAGCTTTTTGAGCAGCTTCTTCATCAGCCATTTCAACAAAGCCAAAGCCGCGGCTGCGGTTGGTAAATTTGTCAGTAATTACTTTAGCAGAGCTTACTTCTCCGTATTCTGCAAAGTATTCCCTCAGGTCTTCGTCTTGTACGCTGAAGCCCAAGTTGGAAACATAAATGTTCATGTTTTATAATTTTAATTAAAAAAATTCTGAGAAAATAACGTTGTAAAGAATGGAATTGTAACTATTAGCAGAAATATCTGTAGCAGAAAAATCTTTTCACTTACTAAGTCTATATACTCAAATTGAGCGGCAAAGATAACCGTTTAAAATTAAGATGATTATTTATTTTAGAATGCCAATATTTAATAACAACTATTTATATATTCTGCTTAAAAGCGCTATAGTTTTAGGAATTGAATAACCTGATTTCTCAAATGCCTCTTTAAATGTTTCGGGACTGACATTATATTTTTTTGCCCAGTCGGCAATTTCTTTTGAATGATTAAAATTCACCTGCACATTTTCACTTATTTTTTCTTTAACCTGTGTCATGAGTTTTGTTTCCAAATAAGTTTCAAATTACGTGCCTTTTATTTTGAGTGAATTATTTTTTTACCTGTAAATATTGCTGCAATGCTTTTACATATTCTTCAAAAGCCTTTATGCCTTTCGGTGTTATTTTACAGGTTGTGTTTGGATAGTTATCTTTAAATTCTTTTATCACACTTATATATCCTGCTTCTTTTAATTTTTGTATCTGCACACTGAGGTTGCCGGCAGTAGAATTTGTTTTTTCTTTTATAAAAATAAACTCCGCCTGCTTTACACTTATAAGCAAGCTCATTACAGCAAGTCTTAATTGTGAATGTAATATCGGATCCAGATCTTTAAACATTATTCTTCTTTGCTTTCATATATCTTTTTCTTAAAATCAAACCCGGAACAATCCATGCAATTATTGCTGCTGCTGCAGTAAACAACATTATGTATGGAAACTGCACATAAAAACAAATTGCCGCGCAAATCCAAAAAATAATGCCTCCAAATATCATTGGTTTAAAATGATTAATATAGCCGGTGGCAAATGTTGGAACGCCATACATGATCATAAATAAGGCGCCCGCATTTGGCAATTGATATTTTGTGCTATATACTGAAACAAGAGAAAGCGCTATAGCAAAGCTTATCCATATTGCGCTCATTGCTTCATCATCATACGTTTTATATTTTTTTCTTTTTGCCGCGCGAACGGAGATCACAATTTGAGGGATCAATGCAATTAAAGTTAGAAACCATATATAATCAAATGCAGCAATCTTCCAATAAAAATTACCAAAAGTTACCAGGCTGCAAAGCGTAATAAGGCTGCCCCATATTAATGTTCCTATTCCGGTTTCTTCATAATCATCTTTTGCCTTATTTATCATTTGCGTAATGATCTCAAGGCTTTGCTGCTCATTTAATTCCTGCTCATTAATCATGGTGCATTTTTTTAAAATGTGCTTTTAAAATAAAACCAGGAATAAGCCAAACCATTATGCTTACTGCTGCCAAAAGAAAATAAATATTTACGTTTTGAATAAAGAAAGAAACTGCAGCAATCAACAGGCAAATAATTCCGCAAATAATATTATACCGGAATTTTGTAATCATGCCCGTGAGAAAAGAGGCAAAGCCTGTAAGAAATAAAATTATTGTTATTACTATATATCCTGCGCCCGCAAAAACTCCGCAGAAAGCTGCAAAAACAGAAAGAAAAAATCCTACCCAAACATAATCTATAGCCTCGTCTGTAAACGTTTTTGCTTTCTTCTTTTTTTCTTCCTTTAATTGAACATAAGCCTGTATAATAAAAACAGGCACCATTAAATAAAAAGGATGAAAAGGAAAATGTATATCTCCTTTTTCATAAAAATAAGTAAGCATCGTACATATTAATATGCTGAACCCATATATCAACCCGCTTAAACCACTTTCATAAAAATATCCTTTAGCCTGATAAATCATGCGATTAATCAGCTTCAGACTTTCTTCATTCGATATTTCTTTTTCCTGCATAATAAATAATTTTATTGTGATTTATATCTTGCACGCAGCATGTAACCAGGGTATATCCACGCGGCAAGCATGGCTGCAGGTATCATTAAAAACTGGTAATCGTAAGACTTAATAAAAGTAGATGCGATGCACAAAACCCAGCAGGCAATTCCGCCAAAAATTAATGGTTTAAAACGAACAATTACACCGGTTAAAAAAACGGGCATTCCATATACAGCAAGCAACAGCGGGGTAATGTGAACGTAGTAATCGCCGCCGGTTAACTGACCAATAAGAAATCCCACTAAAACAATTACAATGGAAAATGTTATCCATACAAATCCAATAATAGAATCAGCGTATGTAACTACAATTTTTTGCCGGTATTTTTTCTTCATATAAAAATATTGGTAAATAAAAACCGGTATAGTAGCCAGCCACACAATATAATGGTGTGCATAATGAAATGTATGCAGCAATATAAACTGCAAAAGGCTGCATGCAAAAACAAGCCAGCCCCAAATAAGATACATCATTCCATCTTCTGCAAACTTATCTTTTGCGCGGTTTATCATGCTTTCAATAAGCTGTAAACTTTCCTGCGGCGAGAAATCGTTATCGTTTTCCATCTTAAAATTTGTTAAGTAGTTGATCCGTTGACTGGCTGATCCCTTCATGTTATTTATCACCTGCGAAGTTCTCAACCAATCAACAATTCAACTCAGAATATTATTGACATAATGCAAGCATTTGTTCACTTTGATCAAGCGCCCAATGCGGGTACATTGGTTGTGCATCTTTTTGTGCCTGTTCAGTTTTGCCTGCATCAACAGCTTTCTGAAATAAAGGTTTTGCATTTGCTTTACCACCGCCAAATTGTTCCGGTGTTCCATAAATACCCATTGCCTGTAAATAATATGCACGTGGGTTGTTTGGATTTAATTCAATTGCTTTTTTAAGATCATCCGTTGCCTGCATTCCATACGTCATATAACGGCTTTGCGGGTCAACTACCATTTGCTGCGTTGCTGACATATTGCGAATGGTTAATATTTCTGATTTGGCTATATCATCTGTTGCCGCAGCATCAGCTTTATCTGCTGTTGCATTAATGCGTGCAGTAAGATCGTCAACTGTCTGAGAAAGATTATCAGCCTTTATTGCAGTAACACCTTTTTCATCAGGAAAATACATCCAACCTATGCGTGCCAGTGCAAGACCTTCCCAATAGTACGGAAGCCATTGTGTTTTTTCTGCATCGCCAATACGCTGAAATGCAGCGGCAATATTTTCAAAATCTGCAGGCGTTTTTGCTGAGTCAAACATGCTGAGCGTTTTTGACATTGCGTCTGTGTACTTATCACTTTGTGCATGTGCAGCAACAGAAAGTACAACTGCTGCGGCTAATAATAATTGTTTCATTTTTTTTATTTTATAGTGGATTGTTTTGTTGATTTTTTAAACGATCATATTCGCTTTGCGCACTAAACATACCGTTGTTGTTATATGCTGAAGTGTATTGAAATGCCAGGCCGATTCCCCAAAGAAACATTGGCCATATTGGCCAGAAATAAGAATCACTGCCTGAACTTAAATACCAGGTTAATACAAACAAAAGATTTACAAAGAAATAAATTGCAAGACTTGTTTTAAAAGAAGCTCTTCGTTTGGCTATTCTCCAAAGCTTTTCATCGTGTTGTTGAGTGTTCATATTAAGTTCTTTTTATTTAAGATTATACTTAATTTTTCATGTTTTTATGCATAAAAATTTATAAATTATTGTTGATTGCATCCTGGCTGCGGTCTATACCCCAGCTTAAAAAACAACCAACAAAATAAAATCGCTTTGCCGGTGGTAAAATGGGTTCTTTGTTAAGTCCGTTATAAGAATAATTATATCCATATACCTGGTTTTGTCCAAGC
>JBDTLW010000012.1:0-12242 GCA_039934575.1 Parafilimonas sp.
CCAATGCTTCGGCAATTTCCTGGTAGCTCACCATGATCTGTTTAGGGATACCCGTTACGAGGTCACGGCCATTGACAGCAAAATCATCAGGCGGGTTATCAATATCCTTCATGGCGGCCCCTACCTGTATTTTGATCTGTTCAGCTGTCCGCTCACCGATCAGTAAACTATGATAGCGACGGAGTGCCTCCATAATATCTGCTGTGAATTCATCGCCGGCTATGCGGATAGATTGATCGCATACAATACCTGCCAGTGCAATGACCGTTATCCCGGTTGTGCCGCCGCCAATATCAATGATCATGTTACCAACCGGTTCTTCCACATCAATACCAATACCAAGCGCTGCAGCCATTGGTTCATGAATAAGATACACTTCAGTTGCGCCAGCCTGTTCAGCGCTGTCACGCACTGCACGCTTCTCCACTTCTGTAATGCTTGATGGAATACAGATCACCATTCTCCAGCGCGGAGCAATCCAGGGTTTTTTAGGATAGATCATTTTGATCATTTCCTTTATCATTAATTCAGCCGCATTAAAGTCTGCAATTACACCGTCTCTCAACGGGCGAACCGTGCGAATGCTTTCATGTGTTTTTTCATGCATCATTAAAGCGCGTTTCCCCACAGCAAGCACTTCTTTAGGATTATTTCTGTTCAAGGCAACAATAGATGGTTCATTCACTACTACTTCATCGTTATGTATTATCAGGGTGTTTGCGGTGCCGAGATCAATCGCAATTTCCTGTGTAAAAAAATTAAAAAGTCCCATTATATAAATTAGTTACTATGTTATTATTTAATGCCGCAAAGGTGTACGAAATAATTTGAATTTGCAAGGTCGTCATTAAAGCTTTTTAAGCGGTTATGTTAATATGCACAACCGGCAATTTTTTGTTGTAAAATTTATTTGGTAACAAGAGATAGAAACAGTATTAAATTTTATTGTGTCGCAACTTCAATTACCGGTCTGATGACCCAAAGTCATCTGACCGCTGCTCAAATTCATATCCAATATCATTTCTAAAATACATGCCTTCAAAATGAATATTACTTAAAACATTTTTTGAAAGTTGCACAGCATCTGCAATATTTGAGCCAAACGAACTTACTGCCAAAACACGCCCGCCATTTGTTACAACATTTCCATTTTCATTCGTCTTTGTTCCTGCATGAAAAATTATGCTATCAGCATTCAACGTATCAACAGGTAAACTTATCAACTTACCTTTTTCATATTCACCTGGGTAACCTTTACTGACAGCAACAATAGTTGCGCAACTTCTATCATCAAACTCAATAACAATATTGTTTAAATTATTATTATAAACCGATAGAAATAATTCTACAAGATCATTTTTTAAACGCGGTATCACTACTTCTGTTTCAGGATCACCCATGCGGCAGTTATATTCTATTACCAATGGCTCATCATCAACTTTTATCAAACCAAAAAATACAAAGCCATTGTAAATAATGTTTTCTTTTTGCAAACCTGTTATCGTGGGCTTTATAATTCTTTCTTCAATTTTTTGCATGAATACATCATCAAGAAATGGCAACGGACTTACACAACCCATACCGCCGGTATTTAATCCTGTATCGCCTTCACCAATGCGTTTATAATCTTTTGCATGACCAATAATTTTATAATCTTTTCCATCAGTTAAAGCAAAAACGCTTAGTTCAATTCCATCCAGAAATTCTTCGATCACTACTTTACTTGATGCTTCACCAAATTGTTGGTTGATGATCATTTCTTCAAAAGCATTTAATGCATCTTCAGTCGTGTTTGCAATTACAACACCTTTACCTGCAGCTAATCCATCAGCCTTTAAAACAACAGGCAATGTGTGTTGATTGATGTATGTTTTTCCTTCTTCAAAATTGTCTTTTGTAAACTCAGCATACGCAGCCGTTGGAATGTTATTACGCTGCATAAATTTTTTTGAGAATGCTTTGCTGCCTTCAAGTTGTGCGCCGTTTGCAGAAGGTGCTATTATAGTTATATGCTTTGTTTCAGCATCATCAGCAAAAAAGTCATAAATACCTTTTACCAATGGTTCTTCAGGTCCAACAACTATCAGTTCAATATTATTTTCAATTGAAATTTTTTTGATGGCTTCAAAATCATTTACAGCAATATGTATATTCTTTCCATATTGTAATGTGCCTGCATTGCCGGGTGCAATAAATAATTGAGTGCAATGTTTGCTTTGTACCATCTTCCATGCAAGTGCATGTTCTCTGCCGCCGCTTCCTAATAAAAGAATATTCATCAACGATAATTTAAAGCGGCGAAAGTAAAAGTATTTATGGTTTGAAATGATTTGAAATTTGTTTATTAAAATTTCTGCTTATTTTGAGCTTTCATAAAACTTAATTTACTCTAACGAAAATTGATACCATGAATCAACCAATTACTGCAAACGGCAAACATCCCCGCGGCTTATATGTTTTATTTTTTACAGAAATGTGGGAACGCTTTGGTTATTATTTAATGATAGGAATTTTCTTCTTGTATTTAACGGATACGGTTGGTCATGGCGGTCGTGGTTTAGATAATGTAGCAGCAGTAAGTATTGTAGGTACGTATGTAGCATTAATTTATTTAACGCCGTTTATTGGAGGTTTGGTTGCCGATAGAATTCTGGGTTACGCAAAATCAATTTTTTTAGGGGGTGCCTTGTTAGCGCTTGGCTATTTTTTAATTGCATTGAATGGAAGCGATACCGTCATGTATTTGGGTTTATTTTCAGCCATTGTGGGCAATGGGTTTTTTAAACCAAACATCAGCACTTTATTAGGTAATATTTATAATCGCCCTGACCTGAAACCTAAAAAAGATATTGCTTATAACATCTTTTATATGGGTATAAATATTGGAGCCTTCTTTTGCAATTTCGTAGCAGCCTACTTGCACAATAAATACCAGGATCAAAATGGATGGGGCATTGCATTTTCTGCTGCAGGTTTTGGAATGGTGCTTGGTTTAATTTGGTTTGCATTTGGATTAAAACATGTAAAACATGCTGATGTTATAAAGCCTGCGCAAGAAGGCGACATGCCTATTTCAAAAATATTCGCCAGTGTTTTTTTACCGGCTATAATTGCAGGTCTTATCGGCTGGTTTATTCCTGGAAATATTTTAGGTTCAGATTCTAACGACGCGTTCATTTTTGCCTGTATTCCTATCATCTTTTTTTATTTTAGTTTATGGTATCGGGCAAAGGGGTTTGAAAGAAAACGCATCAGTACTTTATTAATTCTGTTTGGTGTTTCCATTATCTTTTGGAACATCTATAATCAAAACTCAACCGCATTAACTATTTGGGCGCAAACCTACACAGATAGAGAAGCGCCAAAGGCAATTCAGCCTGCATTAAAACCATTTGGTTTTTTAGAATCAGTTAATACCAACCCAACAGAAGTGCCTGTTGTTGATGAACAATTTCGTCCGCAATCAGATGCTAACGGAAAAGTAATCACTAAGCAGGGAACTGATTTGTATTTTCAGAATTTACAAAAAGATAAATATCCACCTCAGGGCGAAGATTTAAAACTTATTTCAACAGAAATATATCAATCTATAAATCCATTTTGGATTATTGTTTTAACGCCGATTGTTGTTGCATTTTTTACGTGGATGAAAAACCGGAACAAGGAACTTTCAACGCCAAGTAAATTTGCGTGGGGAACCTTAATTGCAGGCTTATCATCTGTTGTGATGGTGCTTGCCTGTTTATCAACAGATATTTATTTCAACAAAGTTTCAAGCTTCTGGATATTCAGCAGTTATGGTGTATTTACCATCAGTGAATTATTTGTAAGTCCGGTTGGTCTATCGCTAACGTCGAAAGTAGCACCGCGCAGATTAACAGCATTAATGATGGGTGGGTGGTTTATTACAACATCTTTAGGCGGAAAAATTTCCGGAATACTTGCCGGCTTCTGGGATGAGTTTGATAACAAAGCTGTGTTCTTTGGCATTAGTGCAGCAGCAGCTATTATTGCATGTTTTCTATTACTGCCATTAACCAAAAAATTAAATACTGTTGTGGAAGAAGCCGCCGCTTCGGATGATTAAAATTTTATAGAAGATTAAGTGTTGATAAAAAGAGAAAGGTTTGAGTTGAATTATAAAAAACGAGAAATGGCAGTTGGTTTCACTTCCTGTTTTGCATCATCAAATCTTTAATTATTATCTTCATTTTGCCATATAGAAAGCATGAAAATTGCACGATATCAGCTTAAAGCAGGACATGAATTACGGAGCTATGAGTTTATTAGCGAAGGACCAAAGGGACTAATTCTAAAGCGAATACAATTTACACTTGTAAACAGGCAAGGCATTTATAATCTTGCTTTTGGCGATAAAGACTTTACGACAGGTGAACTTGATGATAAAGCTGTTAGTAATAATGGGGATAGTGAAAAAGTATTAGCAACAGTTATAGGTGCTGTATTTGCTTTCTTTGACCAACACCAGGATGCATGGATCTTTGCAACAGGCAGCACAGCCGCACGCACACGACTTTATCAAATGGGTATTGCAAAATATTATAACGAGATTAGTACAGAACTTGAAATTTATGGACAGATAGAAGAAGATTGGCATCCTTTTGAAAAGAACAGAGAGTATCTTGCATTTCTTGCTAAACTGAAAACTTCTTAAATTTGTGGGATGAAGACTATTGAAGAACTTAATAAAAGCAAGGTTCCAATTGTGATATTTGACAAATCGTTAGACAAGTTGAATGATGTTGTACTTTTTCCAGAAAAAGTAAAGAAAGCAAAAGAAACCATAGCTAAAATTGGTTTACCAAAGAAAAGCACAGCAGTTAATAAATAACTGCATTTATAATTTTTGTTTCCAACCAAACTATTTCAACTTTAAATCACTCACCAGCATTACATGGTCGCTTAAGTTTTCATCAACCATATCAAATTGTTTTATGGTGAAAGAAGTATCGGGCAGTATATAATCTATGCGCAGCATTGGCGCTAACGAACTATATGTTTTGCCAACGCCAAGACCATTCTTAAGAAAAGCATCCTGCCTGTTTTTGCGTATATGAAAATAAGTGTAAGAGGTTGGCACATCATTAAAATCGCCGCAAACAATAGAAGGATGAATAACAGAATCTGTTTGCGCTCGCACAATATCTGCCTGCATTCCGCGGTTGGTAAAAGCAGCTTTCATTTTCATAAAAATATTTTTTGATGCTTCAATAGATTCTTCATCACGCTTTTTTATTTTATTCAATTCGGCATAATCAGCATTATTAAAACCAAATGATTGAAGATGTGTTGTAAAAATGCGCAACGTATCATCATTTATTTTTATGTCAATATAAATTAAACTGCCTGTAAAATTTCCCGGATAATTAAACTTACCGGAATCTATGATTGGATATCTTGAAAACACAATTGAGCCTGATGTATAATAACCGTTTTCTTTATTAAAATCTATTGAATAAAAATAGTTTGGAAATTGTTTGCTGAACAAGCCAATATTGTTTGCATTTTCACCTTGTGTGTATGAATGATTAAACTCCTGCAGGCAAATAATATCGGGTTGCAGAGCAAGAATGGATTGTGCAAGCTCTGTTCTGTTGTGTTGTTTGGTTTCTGTATTGTTGCTTAAGCCATACATGTTGGCAACATTCCAGCTTATGATACGAAATGTGCTGTCGGGTTTTTTAGTTATCTCATTAGCTGAAAAATGCACCGCAAATGTTACGCTTATTTGTTTTGCACCAAGCAATAAAATTATTAAGGGAATAAGTGCAAGCTTTGGTTTTGCTATCAGCCAAAAGAAAAATATAAACAGCAATAAAAAGAAAAGATAAGGAAAGGTGAGACCTAAAAAACCAACAAGCCACCAGTGTCGCGGATTTAAATATGGCACCAGCAGCGTAAGCAAATACATGATACAAACCACGATGGTTAAAATAAGAAATATTTTTTTTACAGCGCGTCGTATAACATTTGCCATGACTAAAAATAACGAATAAACGCAAATTTTATTTCCATCGGATATCTGTTATCACAGGATAATGATCAGAAAGCTTTTGATCTATTACGGTACAGTTGATTACATCAAAACGTTTATCAACAAGGCAATAATCTATACGCAGCATGGGAAGAATTTTATAAAAAGTTGCCCCGATACCCAAACCTTCTTCAAGAAAAGCATCCTGAAAATTATTTTTTAAAAGATGATACGTATAAGTACAAGGTGTAGAATTCATATCGCCGCAATACACTACAGGCAATATAGCTTTGGATATTGTATCATGAATTATCCTGGCTTCTCTCTGATGTAATTGCGCTATCTCCCGTAACTTATACTGAATAGCTCTTTTGCGTTCATACGTTATTTTATAAACATCTTTATCAGCATTCACTGTATCTCTGTATAATTCATACGAGGCAAGATGGGTAGTATAAATTCTTAAAAGCCTGTTGTTAAATTCTATATTAGTATAAATAAGATTCTCATTCATTTCATCATGCCTGATATTAATGCAACCGCTGTCAGTAAATGGCACTTTAGAAAATATTGCACAGCCTCTTGTAACAACTGCATCAAAACGATTAGTGCTAACCTGATCATTAGAAGCAAAATAATATTTATACCCGAGTGAATCTAATTCTTTACGAACAGAAACACGCCATCTGCCACCTTCAACATTTGTAAATTCCTGCACACATAAAACATCGGGGTTTTTTTGAGAAATGATGTTCAGCATTTCAATACGCACTTTAGACCTTGCCTCAGATCTTTCTGAAAGGTCAACAAAGTCCTGCACATTCCATGTCATAATGCGCAGCGTTGCAGAATCTTTTTCATCAGGAAATTTATTTGGAATATTTAAAGCTATGGTATGCGAAAGATTAATTAAACCAGGTGGCATACACACCAGCATAACTATTGCCAGTTTTTTCTTTACATAAAAATTTATTACAGCAATAATTAAGGTTAACAAAAAAAGATATGGAAACGCAAGCGCAAATAATGTGATGTAAGAAAAAGAACCCGGCGAAATAAAAAAACTGGAACAGGAAACAATAAACAGCAATAGAATGATAATAGAAAATATGATCCAGGCGGACTTTAAAAATTTTTTCATGAATAGAAACGCAATTTACCGAAAGCAATTATAAATTCTCTTTACTTGCTTCTTTTAAAAATTCTTTTTCTTCTTCAGTGAGCAAATGATATCCCTCATCATTTATTTTATCAAGAATTTCATCAAGTTTTTGTTGACTGAAGTGATGCGTTTTTTCATAAGGTTTACGTACGGTATTATAATGAAATTTCTGTTGGTTATATTTTTTTTCAGGATTAAAAAGATTATTGATCCAGTCTGAAAAACGGATAAGCCAACTGCCCATATCTCTGCCACGTTTTAACTGGAAAGCAAAAAGGAAACCTGTAAGGCCGCCTGCCAGATGCGCAATAGCAACAGCTCCATTACTTAACCCTATAGTGCCTAAATCAATTGCCGCAAATACAAGTGTAACTACCCACAAAGGTATGCCGCCATTAAGCATAGGAAAAATGCGATAGCCTGGGGCAAGAGAAGTTGTTGCAATAGCAACGGCCATAACGGAAGTGCCTGCGCCCATTAAAGAAAATTCTGCTGCACTGGCATGCATTGATGGAATAAGATTGGCAACAATTAAAAAAAATATACCGCCGAAAATGCCGCCATATAAATACACAGGAAAAAGTTTATTGTTACCGGCAAGGTCTTGCAAAATATATCCAAAACACCAAAGCCACAACAGGCTGCTGATAAGATACCAGATGCTGTTGTGTGCAAACATATACGTAATGATCGTCCACGGACGTGTGAGAAATATATAACCTTCTGCGGGCATTGCAACCCAATTATCAATACTAAAATCAGTTGATTGGGATGGACCTGCTGTGAGACCATACATAACTTTTATAAGCAATATGGATACAAAAAAAATTGCATTCAGAATGATGAGCCATGTAAGGGCATTATTATCATCACCCATTAAAATTTTTTTTCTGCTGCTGTTTTGTTCTCTTACTGACATAACAATGAACAATTTGAAATTACATACATTTAATAAACCGTTTTTTTATTGGTTTTGTTCCAGAAGTAAACTAAAGCTATTCCAAAAATTGCGCCACCTAAATGCGCAAAATGAGCAACGTTATCACCTGCACTATTTTGCAGCGCCATCATTAGTTCAAACCCTGCATAAATAATTACGAACCATTTTGCTTTTAGTGGCAGAAAAAAATAAATATAGATGTATGTATTGGGAAATAAATATCCAAATGCTGCCAGACAACCAAAAATTGCGCCCGAAGCACCTAATGTAGGTTCGTTTAAACGCGCATCCACAAAATTCTGAGTAAGAAGAGATGCCTGTTGAGCTGCAAAAGGATTGTTGGGGTTGTTTTTATACTGATTAAATATTTCAGCGTAATTAGAACTTTGAAAATAATCAGCTATATGTTCTTTGGAAAAGAAATGCTCGAATCCGCTAAAATTAAAATGCTGCTGTAAAGCCGTATAATTTGCTAACAAAGAATGGGTTTCAAAATATAGTACGGTCATGTGCATGAGCGCCGCACCCAAACCGCAAACAAGGTAAAAAGTCAAAAACTTTTTAGGTCCCCAAAGATTTTCAAGTATGGAGCCAAACATCCACAGTGCAAACATGTTTGAAAAAATATGGGCTACACTGCCATGCATAAAAAGATGTGTAACAAATTGCCAGGGTTTAAACAACGGGCTTTGCCATGTATGCAATGAAAGCAGATCATCCATTGGGGTTGAAGTGGCAGTTTGTATTGTTTGCCTTGCTATAAACATCAATACATTTATAATAAGTAAATTTTTAATTATCGGAGGCAATATCTGGAAACTGCCCGGTCTGAATTCTCTCATTCAATTAGTTTAAACTATTCTCAATTTTAATTGTACAACATTTTCTATATGATGGGTATGTGGAAACATGTCGGCCGGCTGAATTTTTTCAACACTATACTTTTCATTCAGAATATTAATGTCTCTTGCCTGTGTTGCCGGGTTACAGCTTACATACACAATTACCGGCGCTGCAGTTTGCAATAATTTTTCTATAAGTTTTTCGTGCAAACCTGCCCGCGGCGGATCAACAATTATAACATCCGGCGCTCCATTCTTTTCAAAAAAATCATCATTGCAAATATCAATTACATCTCCTGTATAAAACGATGTATTGGCAATATTATTAAGTGCTGCATTTTCTCTCGCATCAGTAATGGCTTCATAAACCACTTCTACACCAATAATTTTTTTTGCCTGCGGACTGATAAAAATTCCTATGCTGCCGGTGCCGCAATATAAATCATACACAATTTCTGCGCCTGTTAATTCTGCAAAATTTCGCGCAACAGCATACAGTTTTTCTGCCTGTTTTGTATTGGTTTGAAAAAACGATTTCGAGCTTATCTTAAATTTAAAATTTTCTAATTGCTCTGTTATGTATCCGTTGCCATGCACCACCTTCGGAACAAGATCATACATACTATCGTTACGTTTTTCATTAATAGTATAAAGCAGCGTTGTTATTTCAGGAAATTTTTTCAATATAAAATCAAACAGCAATTGCATTTTTTTATCATCTGCATAAGCCAACACCATGTTTATCATTATCTCTCCCGTGGTTGCTATGCGCACCATCATATTTCGCAGCCAGCCGGTTTTCATTCTGAAATCATAAAAAGGGAAATTTTGTTCACGCGCAAAATCAGCTATGCTGTTTCGTATTGCATTTGTTGGCTCTGCCTGCAGATAACATGTTTCAATATTAACCACTTTATCAAATACGCCTTTAGCATAAAAGCCTGCAACATTTTGCTGAGCGGTGGCTTTAATATCAACACCGGTATTCTTCAATTCCCTGAACTCATTTTCAGCAATAAATTTTTTTGCTGAAAATGAATATTCCAGTTTGTTACGATAAAATTTCGTTTCTGCTGCGCCCATTATAGTATTGATCTCAGGCAGTTCAATTTTACCGATGCGGGTTAATACATCAAACACCTGTTGTTGCTTATATACAAGTTGTTTTTCGTACGGCAACATCTGCCACTGGCATCCGCCGCAAACACCAAAATGTTTGCAAAAAGGCTGAATCCTGTCTGGAGAAAACTTTTTTATTTTTAATGGGAACCCTTCAGCCCAGTCTTTTTTGCTTTTGTATAACTGTACATCCGCCACATCGCCGGGCACAGTGTTTTCTACAAAAATTACTTTACCATCAAGCCTTGCCAGTGATTTGCCTTCTGCTGCATAGTTTTCAATCAGCAGATCTTCAAGAATTATCTTTTGCCTTCTTTTCACTGCGGCAAAAATAAATGCAGAGAATGTTTTTTCCCTATTTAATAATACTACATATTAAGAAACCTTTACTTGTTTTACATTGACTTAACAAAAGCAAATGGATATTGAAATATATTTACGGCAATTTTTAAAGCATGAGGATATTATCAGCCGCATTGATTTTTACAATTTGTGCCGCATCAGTTAAAGCACAGCAGAAGCCGCCTCCGGGATATGAAATTACAGTGACTACCGATTACAAAAATGTTCAGATATATCTTGGAGATTATTATGGCCAGGGCAAACTGATTGCTGATTCTGCTATAGCAAACAGCAAGGGGGTTGCAGTTTTTAAAGGAGGAAAAAAGTTACCCGAAGGCATATATTTTATTGTATCGCCTGAGCGGGTAATTATGTTTGAAGTATTGATGGATGCCGGTCAGCATTTTTCATTGATTTCAGATTCAACAAAACCGAACGATATAAAATTTACCGGTTCGCCGGATAATGATCTATTTGCATCGTACACGGCATTTCTTACAAAATTATCGCCCGAAATAAACCACCTGCAGCAACAATTAAAAACAGCTAAAGATGCAAACGATTCTGCAGCCGTAAATAAAGAAATTTCAAAAGCTGCCGGTGAATTAAGCAATTTCAGAAATGAAATAATAGAAAAGCAACCTAATTCGATGCTTGCAACATTATTGCAGGTTGCAAAAATTCCTGACCGGCCTAAAATGCCTGTGCTTGCTGATGGAACGCTTGATTCACTTTATCCTTTTTATTATGTAAAAGATCATTATTGGGATAACGTGGATTTTAATAATGATATAATTCTGCATACACCTTTTTTTGAACCCAAGCTGCAGGATTATTTTAAATATTATGTGTCTCCAAATCCTGACTCTATCATAAGCGAAGTGAATTATATGTTGCTTGCATCAAGAGAAAGTAAGGATGTGCATACATATTTATTAGGAAAGTTTACAGATAAATATATAAATCCTGAATTCATGGGTCAGGATAAAGTATTTCTTTTTTTGTTTGAAAATTTTTATGCAAAAGGCGATACCGCATGGCTTAATGAAAAGCAACATAAATATATATTTGACCGTGCATACAGCTTAATGGCAAACCAGTTAAACGAGCAGGCCTCTCCGCTTGAACTTACAGATACTTCGGGCAAATATTTATCATTGTATAATATAAAAGCGCCGCTTACATTTATTGCGTTTTGGGATCCGCACTGCAGCCATTGCCAGTTGCAAATTCCGCGGCTTGATTCTTTTTATGAAGCAAAATGGAAGAATGAAGGCGTAACAGTTTTAGGTGTATGTGTAAACGATTATGTAGTTGATGACTGGAAGAAGTTTATTGTTGAACATAATTTGAATGGCTGGTATCATGGTTATGAAACCAAAGAAAAGAAAACACAGCTTGAAGCCAGCAACCAGGCAGATTATCGCCAATTGTATGACATATCACAAACGCCAACTTATTTTTTATTAGATGCAAACAAAAGAATAATTGCCAAAGGGCTTAGCCTTGATCAATATGACGGGCTTATAGATACCAAACTAAAATCAACATCTGCTGCTCAATAATAGTTATGAAAAAAATAATCTTTTTATTTGTTATGCTTGCCGTTATAAACTCAGTGCAGGCACAAACACTTTTTACGTATGGAACACATGCTGTTTCAAAAAATGAATTTCTTGAAGCTTTTAATAAGAATCCTGACACCACGGGAAACAGGCAGGAGAAGCTTAAACAATATCTCGACCTGTATGTAAATTTTCGTTTGAAATTACAGGCGGCTTACGATGAAAAAGCAAATACCAATGCTGATCTGAAAGCAGAAACAGATAATTTTAAAACACA
>JBDTLW010000013.1:0-11742 GCA_039934575.1 Parafilimonas sp.
GCCAATCTTGCTGGTTGTTGCTTCATGTTCAACTATCGAAGTACTGTTTTTTGTTTCGATGTAAGGAAAAGTATGTGCGCCGCATTTATCACCAAGCAATAAAGAATCGCATTGAGAATAATTGCGTGAGTTGTGTGCATTCTTTCCAACCTGCACCAAACCGCGGTAACTGTTTTGACTTTTGCCTGCAGAAATACCTTTTGAAACAATGCGGCTTCGTGTATTTTTTCCAACATGCATCATCTTTGTTCCGGTATCTGCCTGTTGATAATTATTGGTAACGGCAACAGAATAAAATTCACCCACAGCATAATCACCTTTTAAAATTACGCTTGGATATTTCCAGGTGATAGCAGAACCGGTTTCAACCTGCGTCCACGAAATTTTTGCATGGGCTCCGCAGATGCCGCGCTTTGTAACAAAATTATAAATGCCGCCTCTGCCTTCTTTATCGCCGGGATACCAGTTTTGAACAGTGGAATATTTTATCTCTGCTTTATCCAACGCGATCAATTCTACAACGGCTGCGTGCAATTGGTTTTCATCGCGCATGGGCGCTGTGCAACCTTCCAGATAACTTACATACGCACCTTCATCAGCAATCAATAATGTGCGCTCAAACTGTCCCGTATTTTCTGCATTGATGCGGAAATACGTTGATAATTCCATTGGGCAACGAACACCTTTTGGAATATAACAAAATGAGCCATCAGTAAACACAGCCGAATTCAATGCAGCGAAAAAGTTATCCGTCATTGGCACAACGGAACCCATATATTTTTTAATTAAATCAGGATGATGCTGAATGGCTTCTGAGATGGAACAAAAAATAATTCCCTGCTCTGCTAATTGCGTTTTAAAAGTTGTTGCAATAGAAACGCTGTCAATAACCGCGTCCACTGCAATACCGCTTAAGCGGTTTTGTTCATTCAAAGAAATGCCAAGTTTCTCAAAAGTTTTGCGCAGCTCCGGATCAATTTCATCTAAACTTTTTGGCGCTATTTTTTGCCTGGGCGCAGAATAATATTTTGTATTTTGATAATCAATTTTTGGATAAGAAATATTTGCCCACTGAGGTTCTTTATCTTCAATGCTCATCCAGTAGCGGAAGGCTTTTAAACGCCATTCCAACATCCAGCCGGGTTCATTCTTTTTAGCCGAAATAAAGCGGATAATGTTTTCATTTAAACCGAGCGGCGCTTCATCTGCTTGTATATTTGTAACGAATCCATACTTGTAATCACTCAGGGCGGTTTCCTCTAAAGTTGCTATCATTTCGCTCATGTTGCAAACTTACAAATCTATTTGTACAAAAAAGTATAAATTGATTTTATCGGCTAAAATTCCGTTTTTCGAAAACCGTTTTTTGGGTTAGTTTTTAGCTTATTCAATAAAAATCAATGCTTAGATTTTTAAGAAGCATTAAAATTCTGCAAAACAACTTGTACAAAATTGCTTTATTTTATTGAAAGAAACTGACACGACCTTTACTGTGCATTGGTTGTCTCTTTATTGATTTTTAACCAGACAGACTTCAATTTTACCATTAATAAAATTTGGCGCATAAAAGGGCTGTTTAAGTTTATACATTTGCAGACACATGCGGAAAAATTATTTAGCATACTGGTGGTGCCAGCTCGGTGGATGGACTTTTTATGGATTGTCGTTACTTTTTTTTATCTGGGTTTTTAATTTAGAGTTTACCACACTTTTTGTAGCACGGGTAGTTTTACTTATTTCGTTAGGCTTATTGTTTACGCATATTCTACGTCTTATTATACTTAAACTAAACTTAACCCCGCCCATTTTTGGTAAGCAATGGCTGCTTCTTTTTTTTATTACATTAGTAATTTGCTTTTCGTATAGTTACTTAAACAGCATTATTGTTGAAGAACTGCATTTATATGATCCGAGTATGAAGGCCAGTATTTCGGAGCGCGTTTTTCTTAACCTTACTTATGATTCTCCGATAATTCTTGTATGGCTTTCTATCTATTATTTATGGCATTATATAGAAAACTCACGCAACACAAAAATTGATAGTGTGAAAATGGAAAGCCTTGTAAAAGAACTTCAGCTTAAAACAATTAAATCACATATCAATCCGCATTTTATTTTTAATGCATTAAATAGTATAAGGGCATTGGTTGATGAGAATCCAGAACGGGCAAGAACGGCCATTACAGAATTAAGCAATATTTTAAGAAGCAGTATGCAGGCAGAAAATGCAGAAACAACCACACTGGAAAAAGAATTAAGTATTGTAAAAGATTATCTTGAACTGGAGCAAATTCGTTTTGAGGACAGGCTTAGAGTAGCGTATGAAATTGATGAAGATACTTTAGATCAGCAGGTGCCGCCAATGATGCTGCAAACACTGGTTGAAAATGCAATTAAACATGGTATAAGCAAACAGGTAAACGGAGGTCTTATAAAAGTAACTTCTGATTTTACGGAGAATAATCATGAGCTTATTGTTGAAAATACCGGGCATTTGAATAATGCAAAAAATATTGAAGGTTTTGGTATTGCCAGTACCATAAACCGTTTGAAATTATTATATGGCAATGATGCTAATTTCGAAATAAAAAATATACAAGGTAACATAGTAAAAGCGAAAGTTGTATTGCCTGTTACTGCAATTTCATTTTCAAAATAAAAAATATGTCGTTAAAAGCAATAATTGTAGATGATGAGCGCCTTGCAAGGGCAGAGCTTAAAAAACTGCTGCAGGCTTATCCTGATATTGAAGTAATAGATGAAGCCGCCAACGCAGAAGAAGGCGCAGATAAAATTGAAAATCAAAACCCGGATATTATTTTTCTTGATATACAAATGCCGGGTAAAACAGGTTTTGATCTGTTGGCTGATTTGGAAAGAGCGCCCCATGTTATTTTTACAACAGCGTATGATGAATATGCCTTAAAAGCTTTTGAAGTAAATGCATTGGATTATCTTTTAAAACCAATAGAACCAAAACGACTTGCAGATGCAGTGCATAAACTGCAGTATGAAATAAGTAAAGAGCGTGCCGGTTTAAATGGTGTTAACCGCGGACCACTTACTGAAGCAGACCAGGTTTTTGTAAAAGATGGTGAGCGTTGCTGGTTTGTAAAGCTGAGTGAAATACGTTTGTTTGAAAGCGTTGGCAATTACGCAAAAGTCTTTTTTGCAACAAACAAACCGCTTATTCTTAAATCACTTAATTCGCTGGAAGAACGTTTGGATGACCGTGTATTTTTTCGTGCAAACAGAAAGCATATTATAAATCTGCGCTGGATTGAAAAAATTGAACCTTACTTTAATGGAGGCTTGCTTGTAGAATTAAAAGGCGGTGAAAAAATAGAAGTAAGCCGCAGGCAAACCGTAAAATTTAAAGAGATGATGAGTTTTTAATCTTATCCTTTTTTATCATACTTATTGAAGTAAATAATATATAGTTGCCATTTACTTTTCCTCCTCCATTTTCAAATTTATTTACTTGTCATTTTCACAACAGGAATAATCATTTCTTCCATACTTATGCCGCCATGCTGAAAAGTATTGCGGTAATAATTTACATAATAATTATAATTGTTAGGGTAACAAAGATAGCCATTTTCTCTTGCAAAAATGTAAGATGAATTTACGTTTGGAACAGGCAAACCAACCAAACGCGGATCACGAAAAGCAAGCACATCTTTTGCCTCATAATTCAGATTACGTCCATGTTTATAACGCAGGTTTGCAGTAGTTTGTTTATCACCAATAACTTTACATGGTGTGTTTACGCGTACGCTGCCATGATCTGTTGCCAACACTAAATTTATTTTTTTATCCGCAACTTTTTTTAAAGCCTGATGCAATGGGCTATGTTCAAACCAACTTTTTGTAATACTGCGGTAACTTGTTTCATCGCCGGCAAGTTCTTTCAATACTTCCATTTCCGTTCTTGCATGGCTCATCATATCAACAAAATTGTACACAATAATATTCAGATCATTATTAAGCATGTTATGAATATTATTCACGAGTTGCTGCCCATCATTATGATGCACCACTTTTGTATAGCTGAATTTAATATCATCTCTTCTTAAGCTCTTTAACTGAGCTGCAAAAAAAGCTTCTTCAAATAAATTTTTACTTCCTTCTTCATCATCATTTTTCCATTGAGCGGGAAATTTTTTTTCTATGTCAAGCGGAAGCATGCCTGCAAAAATTGCATTGCGGCTATACTGTGTTGCCGTAGGTAAAATACTGTAAAAAGTATCTTCTTCCAGTATGCGAAAACTCTCCGCAAAAATTGGCTGAATTGCTTTCCACTGATCAAGACGCAGATTATCTATCAACACAAAAAAAGTTGGAGTTCCTTTTTCTACCTGCGGTAAAATTTTATCAGCAAATAAAGTGTGGCTCATTACAGGTACATCCTTTGTTTTTGGATTAAGCCAGTTTGCATAATTTTTACTGATGAATTTAAAAAACTCAGTATTAGCTTCCTGCTTTTGCGTTTGAAAAACTTCCTGCATTTCAGGGCTGTTGCTCTTCTCCATTTCAAGCTCCCAATACACAAGTCGTTTATATATTTCCATCCATTCATTATGATCGGGATTGCTGTTAAGCGCCATAAATAAATTGCGGAACTGTTGTTGATACGCAGATGTTGTTTTTTCTGCAACAAGCCTTTTATTGTCTATGATTTTTTTAAGGCACAGCAATACCTGGTTAGGGTTTACCGGCTTAATAAGATAATCTGTAATCTGGCTGCCGATGGCATCTTCCATCAGATTCTCTGTCTCATTTTTTGTGATCATTACAACCGGTATATTCCTGACTTCTTTTATTTTTTGAAGCGTTTCCAAACCGGTAATGCCGGGCATGGTTTCATCAAGCAAAACAATATCAAGTGCATTATCTTTTACAAAATCAACCGCATCAAAACCGTTGGTTCTTGTATGCACTTCGTACCCTTTGTTTTCTAAAAATAATTTCTGCGATTGAAGATTTTCTATTTCATCATCTACCCAAAGTATAGTTGCTACAGGCATAATTAATTTACGATGTACGATTTTTGATGTACGATTTGCTTATAAAATTGTGTAATCTTTGTACAACGCAGTTTGTAAAAATATCTTTTAAAAACTCCGTCTTTTCACACTTAAATGTTATTAATAATTGATTTAACAAAGCCTCAACACTAATGCCATCTTCAATCAGAAAAATTATTAATGATCCAATTTATGGTTTTATAACGATAGATGATCCTTTGCTTTTTGATATTATCAATCATCCCTGGTATCAGCGTTTGCGCCGCATTTATCAAATGGCATTAGCGCAAATGGTTTATCCCGGCGCTGTGCATACAAGATTGCATCATTCTCTTGGTGCTTATCATTTAATTACACTTGCATTGTATGATTTAAAAAATAAAAATATTGAGATAACACCTGAAGAAGAAACGGCTGCAAAAGCCGCAATATTATTGCATGATATAGGGCATGGCCCCTTTTCACATGCACTGGAAAATATACTTGTACCGGGTGTTCATCATGAAGATATCAGTTTACAAATAATGCACCGGCTGAATGATGAATTTAATGGCAGACTTTCAATGGCTATTTCCATCTTTACCAATCAATATCCAAAACAATTTTTGCACCAGCTTATCAGCGGGCAATTAGATGTTGACCGCATGGATTATTTAACAAGAGATAGTTTTTTTACCGGTGTAAGTGAAGGTGTTATTGGTTATGACAGGATTCTTAAAATGCTTACTGTATTTGAAGGACAGTTGATGATTGAAGAAAAAGGCTTGTATAGTGTAGAAAAATTTTTAGTGGCGCGCAGGCAAATGTATTGGCAGGTTTATTTACATAAAACAGTGTTGGCCGCAGAAAAAATGATCGTGAAAATTATTGAAAGAGCAAGAGAAATTTATACAGCAAATGATGATTTGAAACTGAATGCAACACTTGATTATTTCTTTGAAAAATTTTCTGTGATGAATGATGAAGCCCTTGAAAAATTTTGCCTGCTTGATGATTACGATGTAATGTTTGCTGTAAAAAAATGGAGCAGTCACACCGATAAGGTGCTTTCAACTTTATGCAAAGGATTACTTAACCGGAAGCTGTATAAATGCAAACTGCAAACACATGCATTTGATGAAACAGAAATAGAAGAAAAAAGAAAATTAATTGCTGCAAAAATGAATGTATCCTTACAGGAAGCAGGCTATTTTATTTTCACCGGTGAAGCCATGAATACAACATATACTTTAAAGGATGAACGCATCAATATTATTTCAAAAAATGACGTCTTCAGAGACATATCGCAGGTTGATGATCCGCTAATCCATAAAACACTTTCTATGCCCGTTAAAAAATTTTACATTTGTCAATTAGTATAATCAAACATAATTTGTTTAGGATTCCGTTATATCCTGAACAATTTAAAATTTAATTTATGAAGATCAATGCAGATCGCATTGCCCAAATGATAAACGGGAAAGTGGAAGGAGATGGCAGTATTGAGGTAAGCTCGTTTGGCAAAATTGAAGAAGCCAAAGCGGGGCAGCTTGCTTTTCTTGCTAACCCCAGGTACGAAGATTTTTTATACAGCACACAGGCTTCTATAGTAATAATAAATGATACACAGGAATTAAAGCAACCGGTTTCTGCAACACTTATTCGTGTGGCTGATGCTTACATTTCCTTTGCAAACCTGCTGCAGAAATACCAGGAAATGATGAAGGAACAATTAACAGGCATTCAGCAGCCAAGTTATATTGATACTTCTGCAAAACTTGGCAATAATGTTTTTGTTGGCGCCTTTACGTACATAGGAGAAAATGCTGTAATTGGCGACAACGTAAAATTATATCCCGGTGTTTATATTGGTAATGATGTAACTGTTGGTAATAATTCCGTTTTGCATCCCGGAGTAAAAATTTATTTCAGATGTTGTGTAGGCAACACGGTAACAATACACGCGGGCACTATAATTGGCGGAGATGGTTTTGGCTTTGCCCCGCAGGATGATGGCAGTTATAAAAAGGTTCCGCAAATAGGAAATGTGGTAATAGAAGATAATGTTGAAATTGGCTGTAATACAACTATTGATCGCGCTACGGTTGGCTCAACAATAATTCATGCAGGTACAAAATTAGATAACCTGATACAAATTGCGCATAATGTTGAAATAGGCAATGATACTGTAATAGCAGCGCAGTCGGGTGTAAGCGGCAGTACTAAAATTGGAAAGAATGCTATGATTGGCGGACAGGTGGGGATTGTGGGTCATTTGCAAATTGCTGATGGCACTAAAATAAATGCGCAAAGCGGCGTTTCCAAATCAATCAAACAAAAAAATACCGCTGTTACCGGCTCACCCGCTTATGACTACACAAGTTCTTTGCGCAGCCAGGCTTTAACGCGTAACCTTCCACAAATGGAAAAAAGACTGGCAGAGCTTGAAAAACTTGTACAGCAGCTATTACAGGAAAAAGTTAGTTTTTAATAGATCTATACCTGGGTTTCTCTTAGCTTTTCTTATAGATATTACCAGCATTTTAAACCTTACTTTTGCTCGCCGGAAGAAATATGTATCCGGTTTTGGTTTTCTAATTTACAATGAGCACTCATCTGTAATTGAACTTCCAAAGAATTTAAATTATCGTAAATGGATGTAAATTTTAATCCCGATAAGCAACATACACTTTCAAAAGCAACAAGCATAAGCGGAACCGGCTTGCATACTGGAGTTTTGGTTAATATGAAACTTAATCCGGCCAATCCTGGTTTTGGTATTCAGTTTCAGCGTACAGATCTTGCAGGCTCGCCTTTGATAAAAGCAGATTGTGATCTTGTAACAGATACAAGCCGCGGAACAACGCTTCAATCAGGCGATGCAAAAGTGAGTACAGTTGAGCATATACTTGCCGGGCTTACAGGCATGGGTGTTGATAATGTTTTGATAGAATTAAGCGGACCTGAAATACCTATTATTGATGGCAGCTCTCAGCCTTTTACTGAATTAATTGAAGATGCCGGCATAGCAGAACAGGAAGCTGCAAAAGCATGGTATAGCCTGGAAGAAAATATATACTATTACGACGAGGAGAAAAGGGTGGAGATGACTGCGCTTCCATCAACCAGCTACCGGCTTACAACACTAATAGATTTTAATAGCCCTGTACTCGGCACGCAGCATGCAGGCTTAAAAGACATGCGTGAATTCAGAGCTGAAATTGCACCATGCCGTACCTTTTGTTTTTTACATGAGCTGGAAATGCTTCTTGATAATAACCTGATAAAAGGCGGAGACGTAAACAACGCAATAGTAATTGTAGATAAGGTTGTTGATGATAAAGAAATGAATCGCCTGAAAAAAGTTTTTAAAAGAGAAAATATTGAAGTTAAAAGTGAAGGGTATCTCAACAACCTGGAATTGCGATTTCCTAATGAGCCGGCCCGGCATAAATTGCTTGATGTAGTTGGAGACCTTACTTTAATTGGTTATCCTATTAAAGCAAGTATAATAGCCAACAGACCCGGGCATAGCAGCAATGTTGAGTTTGCAAAAAAAATCAAACAATATATCAGGAAGAATAAACACCTGAAAGATGTTCCGGTGTATGATTCAACACAAGCTGCAGTGTATGGGCTTGATTATATTGAGAAAACCTTACCTCACCGCTTTCCTTTTTTATTGGTTGATAAAATAATTGAGCTTACAGATAACAGGATTATCGGTATTAAAAATGTAACATTTAATGAATGGTTTTTCCAGGGTCATTTTCCCAATAATCCTGTAATGCCTGGTGTTTTGCAGGTTGAAGCCTTAGCGCAAACAGGAGGGATTTTATGCATAAATGCAATGCCGCCCGGTAAATATGATACCTATTTTTTGAAGATACATAATTGTAAGTTCAAACAAAAAGTGATTCCCGGTGATACCATGATTTTGAAGATGGAATTCAATGGTCCTATACGAAGAGGGATATGTGATATGAAAGGTACAGTGTATGTTGGCGGAAAAGTAGCAACAGAAGCAGATCTTGTGGCCCAACTTGTAAAAGTGGATTAAGACCAATTTAGCAATATATTAAATATGAACGGTTAACTTTGCCCCGATCAAAAATCAAAATATAAACTGCCTACTAAGCAGACAAGCATGATTCATCCTCACACATATATACATCCTGATGCAAAGCTTGCTGAAAACGTAAAGGTGGATCCGTTTACTGTTATTCACCAGGATGTAACCATTGGCGCAGGCACATGGATAAGCAGCAATGTAACAATTATGGAGGGGGTGAAAATAGGTAAGAACTGCCGCATTTTTCCTGGTGCAGTTATAGGCGCTGTGCCGCAGGATTTAAAATATAAAGGCGAGCAGACTTATGTTGAAATTGGAGACAACACAACCATAAGAGAATTTGTAACCATTCATCGCGGTACAAGTGACCGTTGGAAAACCTCAGTTGGAGATAATTGTCTTATTATGGCATACAGCCATATTGCTCATGATTGTTCTGTTGGAAACAATTGTATCATGAGCAATAACAGCCAAATGGCCGGTCATGTAATTATGGCCGATTATGCATGGATAGCCGGCTTTACTGCTATTCATCAATTTGTGAAGATCGGTCAAAGTGCATTTATTGCCGGAGGAAGCCTTGTAAGAAAAGACGTTCCGCCCTATATAAAAGCTGTAAGAAACCCTTTAAGTTATGGCGGTGTAAACAGTGTGGGATTAAAGAGAAGAGGTTTTTCTATAGAAAAAATAAATCAGATACTTGATATCTATCGCATCATTTATAATAAAGGATTAAACACTTCAAAGGCGCTGGAATATATAGAAGAAGAAATGCCTGCCAGTGATGAGCGTGATGAAATAATAAGTTTTATACGCGAAAGTGAAAGAGGCATCATAAAAAGATATACCAAAACAGAAGCTGAAGATGAATAAAGATTTCACGCTGTTATCTTTTTAAACACTCCAGATGAAAATTATTTTACAAAATGCCGGCAAACGCTTCAGCCGCGAATGGATCTTCCGCAAACTGAATTATAAATTTTTACCAGGAACTATATACGCTATTACCGGACCAAACGGCAGTGGTAAAAGCACTTTATTACAGGTATTATCCGGCGCGATCGTTTTAAATGAAGGAGCCTGTGAATGGCAGCTTACAGATACTGCTGTTGAGCCTGATGATGTGCATTTACATATTTCAATTGCGGCGCCTTATATTGAATTGATAGAAGAAATGACTGCAAAAGAATTTTTAGTTTTTCATTCCAGTTTTAAAAAATATATAGATCATTTTTCCATTGCAGATATTTTGCAGGAAGCCGGTTTAGCAAATGCAGCAGGTAAACAAATTCGTTTATTCAGCAGCGGCATGAAACAAAGATTAAAATTAGCGCAGGCAATTTTTTCAGATGTGCCTGTTATTTTACTTGATGAACCCTGTACAAATCTTGATGTTGCAGGATTTGATTTGTATTATACATGGATTGAAAACTATTGCAAAAACAGGTTGGTCATTATTTCAAGCAATGATAAAAATGAATACAGTTTTTGTAATGAAAAAATATGCTTAACTGACTTTAAGCAAAACAAAGCTGCGGCTAATTTTTAATGATGTGATGATTCAGCTTGCTGTAAAATTCTTTGTCTTTGCCCTGAAACTTGTCTTTATCCCGCAGTACTATTTTATCGCCTCCTGCGATTGGGTAAGTAAAGAATTATCATGAGTTAATATTGGATGGAATAATAAACCCGATTAATTTTTTAAAATTCAAGTGGCACTTGAAATGTTGAATTTGTTTGCTTTTTATACGCACTCTAACTTACATATTTATTTAAGCTACTTTTTAAATAATTAAAATATCTTCTTGCTGAGTAAAATTTTTGTTTGCAAGCAAAGGGTAATTACGCTTTGTACCTGATATTAAAACCAAAGCAAAGATTTAAAATTTTAATAATGAAAAAAATGAATTTTGAAAACATTAAAAATGTTTTAAGCAGAGATGAAATGAAAAAAATTATGGCGGGAAGCGGAGGGTCTTGTTGTGCACATAATGCGGATTGGTCAGGCTCCACTTGTGGCGTTAGTCAGGCGGAAGCGCAAGAATTAGCAGCACAGTATGCTTTAATTACTGGACAACATGGCTATTGGTGTTGTGCCAGTTGTTGAAGTGAGATGATTAATAAGTGCAAAAACCATACGTCTTTGCACTTATTGAATTTTTGTTCAATAAGAAAGCAAACAAATGTTTAAACAAAATTATTTATTCTTTATTTTATCACTATTATTTGTCTTTTGTAAAGAGCAATCAAAACAATTAAATACCAAGGGATCATTAGTTAATCAGTACACTAAACTTGAAAATGATACAACAACTGTAATTTTTGAAGATTCAACAATTCTGAAAAGCAAAATAATCAGAGATTTTTATTATCATGATTCTTTATTTTTTGGTCATCCTATATTATTAAACAAATTAAAAACCAAGATAGTTTTACAACAACCAGTTATGCTCTTTCAAGCTTTAGACCAAAGCCAGCCTTTTTATTTTATTTATCCAGGAGAGCAAATAACCATTTCTACAAATAAATCTAATTCTTTAATATTTACTGTAAAAAATAATATAGAAAGAACTAACGAACTAAATTTTTTTAGGGAATTAATTTTAAAGTACGGAGGTCTTTATGATTACATTCCATCAAAGTACTATCAGAAAAAAATTCAAA
>JBDTLW010000014.1:0-11376 GCA_039934575.1 Parafilimonas sp.
AAATGGTATTTGAGTGAAGCCAGAAAAAAATTACAACAAATGATTTTATTACAGGAGGTGAAATTATGAGTGATAAATTACCTTTTGAAGATGCCTTCAAAAATAAAATGGATGATTTGCCGGCAGGCGATGAAGATGCTGCATGGCAAAAAATGAAAGAGTTGCTTGAAGAAAAAGATAAGCGCAAACCTTTTGCCTGGCTGAACATTTATACAATATGCAGTAGCATTATAATTCTTGTGGCATTTAGCATTTGGATTAGTTTATCTGGTATTGGTGGTAAACAAAAAACTATTTCGAAAACGGAAAACAATTCAGTGAGTAAAAAAAATACGTTCAACAATAAACAAATGAAATCAAATGAAACACCAGATGAAACGAATAAAATATCAGCACAAAAAAATAAAGCGGATACATTTTCAAAACAAATGAATTCAGAGGTTACTGAATTGAATACAATACATAACAGGCATATTTCTTTATATCAAAATAAGAAACTTAAAAATTTTAAGAAGCAATTATCTGTTGAAGCAAATAAAAATTTTACAGAAGATACAAATACGGCTTTGGTTGATAAAAAAGATAACAATAACGCGATTTCAATAACCAGCATAGACAGCCTGCAAAATATAAATGCTGATAAAGTTGTTATCACCAAAAGCGATACTGTAAATAAAAGTGCTGAACCATCTTTATCTGCAACTGCAAAAATTGACTCAGCTAAAAATGAAACTGCTGCGGCAAATACTTTAATGCAGTCTTTAAACTCGGATACAAGTTCAATTAAAAAACAATTGCCGATTTCATTAAAGCAAAAACATTTTTTTGTTGAAGCAGGCATACAGTTAAAGCAACAGATACCAATAGGCGGGCAAAAGATAATCGCTTATAATTATAGTGGCGATAAACAATTGTTCAAAGACTACATACCTTCTTTTTTTATAAGATTTGAAAAAGGCAAACAATGGTTTTTACAAGCTGAGTTTAGTTATGCCACGCCAAATCTTATTAAGCAATTCTCATATAGCCGGCAAACAAAAGCAGATTATTCGTTGAGTACAGTTACAGTAATTACTGCCAGTTTACAAAAAAATTATTATAGTAAAATTCCGTTAAGCTTTAATTATTATGTGAAGCCACATTGGTCAATTGGTACAGGAATTATATATAACTGGTTTCATGGCGCTGTTGCGGAACAGGAAACAACAACAAACGATATTAAAGCCGGTACTTTTAATACTGTAAAAACAATGATGCCGTTTAAAAATTTTACTGATTCTTTTTTGTATAAAAATCAGGCAAGCCTGTTACTTCAAACCGGTTACTCATTAAAGAGATGGTCTTTTATTTTAAGATATGAAAAAGGCATTCAGCCATACATAAAATATACACTTCCTGATGGCACAATAGAAAGCAGAAAAATTTCTTCCCTTGAATTAAATATTGGTTATCGGTTCATTAAAAAGCCTTTTTAAAATTCTGCTGGTAAATTGTGATTTTAAAACTTATGTGATGATTATGCATCTACGTTTATAGTTTATGTTTATTCAATCAATCATATAAATTTGAAGAATGAAACATCTTATACTACTTATCTCATACTTCTTATTTCAATCATATAGTCACGCACAAACAATTCAGTTATTAACCAGTAAAGAAAAAATTTCTTTACGCGGATTAAGTGTAGTAAATGATAATATAATCTGGGCAAGTGGCAGTAACGGACAGGTTGCAAAAAGCATAGATGGCGGAAATCATTTTGAATGGATAACGGTTAAAGGTTATGAGCAAAGAGATTTTCGTGATGTAGAAGCATTTGATGCGAACACAGCTTTAATTATGGCTGTTGATACACCAGCAATAATTTTAAAAACAAAAGATAGTGGTAAAACATGGGCAAAAGTTTTTTATGATAATACGCCGGGAATGTTTTTAGATGCGATGGATTTTATGGCAGATGGTAATGGCATTGTGGTTGGCGACCCAATCAATAATAAATTATTCATTGCAACTACAGCAAATTATGGCGACAAATGGCTTTCATTAAAGCCTGAAAATAATTTTTATTATGCTGATACCGGTGAAGCATTTTTTGCGTCAAGCGGAACGAATGTAAAAATTGCAGGAAGCAAGTATAATCCTTTAATTTGTTTTGTAACCGGCGGTACAGATTCCAGGCTGTTTTTTAACGGACAACCGCTTGCATTAAATATTATAAAAGGAGAAGGGTCGCAGGGCGCAAACTCAATTGCAATTAATGCTTCCATTTCGAAAATGGTATGTACAGGTGGTGACTTTAATAATCCTTCTTCATCAGAAAAAAATATTGAATTATTTAGCATTAATAACGGACAGCTTCTTTATCCTGCTGTGCAAACACCACCGCATGGCTACAGAAGTTGCGTTGCATTTATTACAGATGATTCATTGATTTGTTGCGGTACAACCGGTGTTGATATTTCAAATGATGGCGGATTGAACTGGAAATTAATTTCTGATGAAAGCTATCATGTTTGCGCAAAAGCAAAAAAAGGCAATGCTGTTTTTCTTGCCGGAAAAGATGGAAGGATTGCAAAACTGGTTGCTGAATAAATCAGGAAGAATTTATAAAACTTCTGTATGTATGTTTAGTAAAATACATATACAAATGGAATAAGTATGTTCGTCAAGAATATTGATATATTTCGCATAAAACATCTTTGAGTACTTATAAAAAAGACTTATTTTTTTTGCTTTCAAAATATATATCATCAATAAATTCTATAATAAATTAAAACGCTGATCATGAAAAAAATCCTGCTGCTGTTAATTATTTCCCTGTATTTTATTTCGATGGGATATTCTCAATCCAATAAAAACCTTCCCTCTAATGAAACTGTTTTTTATTATTATAAAGGGCAAAAACTTTTCTTTAATGTAACCTATAAACAAATGGTGATTGGCTTTGCTGAAGGTCATTCTTTAAATGAAGCAAAAACCCTTATTGCAATGGCTGCAAAAATACCGGCAGACTCTGTTAAGCTTACTGCTGTTAAAGATCAGTATCTGATTAAACTAAAAGAATTAACCAGCAGCGAAAAAGGTAAATCTATTATTGAAGCTTTAAAAAATAATAAACTCATTTTATATTCAAGACCATGCATTAGCGGCATAAACGGAAAATTATCCAGTTATGGAAATGATTTTGTAATAAAATTAAAAAGCAGCACATCGCAAATGCAGCTTAATTCTTTAGTAAACCAATATAGCTGCAAAATAGTGCGTGGATATATGTTTGATAAAAACATTTATGTTTTAAGTGCAGGTGCATCCAATGGCTATGATGGATTGAAAATGGCAAATATTTTTTTTGAATCCGGTCTCTTTGAATATGCAGAACCAGATCTTGAAATGTATAATGCAATTGATGCAGCGCCCAACGATCCTTTATATTATTTGCAATGGGATCATAAAAACACAGGTTCTGCCGCACAATATAATGGTGTGCCGGGCGCTGATATGAATGTAGAGAATGCATGGAAAATTACGAAAGGCAAACCTGCTATTAAAGTTGCCGTTATTGATGAAGGTGTTGATACAGGGCATGCTGATCTTAAATCGAATTTAATGCAAGGTTTTGATTGTATAAGCCTTACTTCAAACAAAGGAGATGGAAGACCATTGAGTGGCTCAAATGCACATGGCACCTGCTGTGCAGGAATAATTGCAGCTATTTCAGATAATGGAATTGGTATTGCAGGTATAGCTCCAAAATGTAAAATAATGCCGGTAAATCTTGCTGATGCAAACGGGTATTTTACTACAAACAGTAATATAGCAGCAGGTATAGATTATGCATGGATGAATGGCGCTGATGTTTTAACCAATTCATGGGGTGGCGGTTCACCCAGCAGTGCAATAGATGATGCAATTTACCGTGCTACAACTCAGGGAAGAGGCGGCATGGGAAGCATAGTTTTCTTTTCTGCAGGCAATAATAATTCAGGATTAAGTTACCCGGCAATTAATGAAAATGTTGTGGCTGTCGGTGGCATTACTATGTGTGATACCAGAAAAGATCCAAACAGTTGTGACGGAGAATATTGGTGGGGTGCAAGCTATGGTGCAGGCTTAGGTGTAGTAGCGCCATGCGTAAAAATTCCTACTACTGATATCAGCGGAAGTAGCGGTTACAGCACCGATGATTATTTCACAACATTTAATGGCACATCGGCTGCATGCCCTCATGTTGCTGCAGTTGCAGCGCTTATACTTTCAGTAAATACTGCACTAAAACAAGAAGATGTAAAAACTATTATTGAAAATACTGCTGATAAAATAAACGGCTATAGTTTTAAATCAACCACCGGTTATAAAAACGGAACCTGGAATAATGAAATGGGATATGGAAGAGTTGACGCATATAATGCAGTGCTTGCTGCGCAAAAGGATAGTTTCTGCAGTGCAGAAATTACTGCGCTTGGGCAAATAAGATTTTGCAACGGTGGAAATGTAAAATTAAAAGTGCTTCAGGCATCAGGTACAGCTTCTTATACATGGTATAAGAATAATAGTATATTGCCAAATACCGGAACAATTATCACAGCCAAAAATAGCGGTGATTATTATGTATCTGCAACGTATGCAAATGGTTGTGTAGCAAGTTCTGCACCCATAACTGTTACATCGGTTAAAAGTACACAAACACTTATTGCAGATGCAGGACAGAATATTTCTTTGTGTAAAACTACTGCCGGCGGCCGCATTGGCGGTATGGGGGCAGCTTCAGGTGGTGTTGCTTTTCTTAATGAGAAACGTGCTTATGCAATGGATTGGTACACCAATAATTTTTACAGGTTTAGCTTAACCAATCCATCTGATGTAGATACCGTCGCATCAAATGTTGTGAGCGCGTCAGATCTTAATTCCGGTTATTTCTTTGCCGGTGGCGATTTTACTCCGTTTGGTTATTATGGCTTAATAAGATTAACTAATAAGCTGATCAGAATTGATACAATAAACGGTTCGCAACAATTTATTAATACCATAACTCCATCTTCAGGCGAATGGACAGGACTTGCCTGGGATCCAAAAGGTCAGCAGTTATATGCTCTATCATCTTTTGGTACACAATCTCAATTATATACAGTTGATCTTATAAACGGAGACTTGCAATTTGTGACAACTGTTCCGCTGTATTATCTTATGTGGATTTCATTTGATAATGATGGGAACTTATTTGCGCTATCCACTAACGACAGGCGCATATACTCTATTAATAAAACAACAGGTGCCGCCTCTGGTTTGCCCTCTGTTGCTGATGCAGGTTTGGGTTATGCGCAGGATGCAGATTTTGATCCTGTAACAGATAGTTTATATTTAACTGCTTTTACAGCAAGGCAAAATTATGTAGGCGATTTGCGTATTGCAAATACAACAACAGGCACAGTAAGCACAGTTGGAATAATTGGTAACACCCCTTATAATGAACTGGATGCAACGGGTATTGCAGGATATACTTATAAATATAGCTGGAGCCCTGCAAAAGGCTTGTCAGATATTTATGATGCAAATCCAATTGCCAATCCTGCAAAAACTACAACCTATACCTTAACGGCTACTGATCTTTGCGGCAACCAGGCTACAGCTAAAGTAAAAGTTATAGCTAAAGCTGTTAAACCTTCCGTAGAAATTACAGCATCTAAAAAAACTGTTTGTAATGGCAAAAGAGTGCGTTTGTCTGCTACGGCAAATGATGATTATTTATACCAATGGTATTTGAATGGTGTAAAAATTCCAAATGCCACTGATAGCTTTTATTCTGCTAAAACCGCAGGTAATTATAAAGTACGTGTGTCTTTAGGTTTGGGCGGATGTGACAATACATCAAAAGTATTTGTACTTAAAGATTGTAATGCATTCAGTTTTGTAAGCAGCGATGCAAATGCAAAAGAATTGGGTGCAGAAAAATATAATTTGTATCCAAATCCTGCCATAAATGTTATTACAATCACATTACCGCAAAGCGCCAAAGCTTCTGTGATTACCGTATATGATATGGAAGGCAAAATTGTACTTCGCAAAGACCTGCAGGGTAATGCTTCATCAGAACAATTAAATATCAGCAAACTTGCGGTAGGAACTTATCGCGTGTTGTGGCAGCAAACTGAACAACAATATACATGGAAGCTTATTAAGCAATAATAATTTGGTTTCAGTTTAAGAAGAATCCGTCTCAAAACTTTGGGGCGGATTCTTATTTAATTTTTTAAAAGACTGATATTAAAACCATATTTCTTCAATTTGGTTTACTTATTCAGAAGCCCGGAAAAGCTGAACATGATGAGCAAATAGTTGTGTTTATTTTGCTTTATAAAAAAATAAAAAAAATAAAGCTGTTGCAAAACAGAGAATCGCTGACACAACATATTTTCTATCCATGAAAATTAAAATAATTATTTGCAGAAAAATTCCAGACAAAAACACAGAGTACAGCCAGGGCTTTTGAAACATAAAAATTAACAGAGAAGCGCTCATTAAATATGTAAATAAACATATTGTTTAAGCCTAAACCAATTATAGAAATAAGTATAAACTTTATTAAATAAATATTAGTGTTTTGCCCGTTGGTCTGAAATGTCCATTTTAAATTCAAATAAAAATTATTAATAACGGCGCAGGTAAAGCCAATACTATTAGCGACATATTTATTTACGCGAAATTTTTCTTTTAATAACCATGTTACAAAAAAATCAATGCACATGCCTATAAATCCAACTATGCCAAACTTGGCAACTTTTATTATAAATTCCATGGCGCAAAATAAAGGTGTAAGAAGTTTACGATGAATACTTAATGGTGTACGGTTGAATTTTTTTCGTGAAATTTGCAAATTGAGCAGAAGATACAATATGATACTATATAAAACCGACGCAGAAATTGAGTTGATGAAACAAAGCGCAAGGCTTGTGAGCAAGACACTTACTGAAGTGGCAACAATGCTTAAGCCCGGTGTTACAACTTTTCAGATAGACCGCTTGTGTGCAACATTTATCCGCGATCACAAGGCCATTCCGTCTTTTTTGAATTACCGGGGTTATCCTTTTACTATTTGCGCATCAGTAAATGATGTAGTTGTGCATGGCTTCCCCAATAATCATGCATTAAAAGATGGAGATGTGGTTTCAATAGATTTTGGTGTGATATTAAATGGCTGGCATGGAGACCATGCTTATACTTTTTTATTGGGTGAAGCAGGCGATGATGTGTTGCAATTGTTGCGCGTAACAAAAGAATCTTTATACAAAGGCATCGAAAAAGCAATTGCCGGTAATCGTGTTGGTGATATCTCTTATGCCATTCAGGAATATACCGAACGCAAACATGGTTATGGTGTTGTTCGCGAACTTGTTGGTCATGGTTTGGGAAGAAGCCTGCACGAAGACCCGCAGGTGCCTAATTATGGCAAGCGCGGCAACGGACCAAGATTAAAAGAAAATGCAGTATTGGCAATAGAACCCATGATAAACATGGGCACTAAAGATGTTTATACTGATGATGATGGATGGACAGTGCATACACGTGATGGCAAACCCTCTGCACATTTTGAACATGATGTTTGTGTAAAAAGAAACAAAGCATTAATACTTTCAGATTATTCAATTATTGAAAAAGCGGAGCAGGCAAATATTAATCTTAATACATCTTATTATGCGCCTAAGCTTGTTGCGGCAATTTAATTTAAAGCATTAGTTATATGAAGAACATTAAAATAATTGAAGAAAAAATTATTCCTTTTAATAAAGTTACAAACTGGGCAAATGTGCGACGCCTGCTGAGCAAAACAATTGTTTTTACCAATGGTTGTTTTGATATTTTACACGAAGGACATATTTATTCTTTATCACAAGCTGCTAAAGAAGCAGATTATTTAATTGTTGGTGTAAATGCATCCAGCAGCGTAAGAAAATTAAAAGGCGATCATCGCCCCATAAATAATGAACATACACGCACACTAATTCTTGCATCATTATTATTGGTTGATGCCGTAGTGGTTTTTGAAGAAGATACTCCACTTGAACTGATAAAAAAAATTATGCCTGATGTGTTGGTTAAAGGCGGTGATTACACCGTTGAAACCATTGTTGGCGCCAAAGAAGTTATTGCCAATGGCGGCAGAGTTGTAATAAATCCTTTGCTTGAAAACCTATCAACAACAGGCATAATTGAGAAGATAAAAAATCTGTAGTTCTATTGTTTCAATAAGAGTTTTGTTATAAGTGTTATAATGAACATCATAGTTCATTCAGCATAATGTATAAACAGTAAAACTTAATGCATCCACCAACGGTTGATTATTATATTTGAATGATTTTTTGCGTATGAAAAATTTAATTGGAAGAGATATAAGCTGGCTTAGTTTTAATGCGCGGGTTTTGCAGGAAGCCGCAGATCTCACTGTGCCTTTGCGCGAAAGAATACGTTTTCTTGGCATTCATTCAAATAATATGGATGAATTTTTTCGTGTGCGGGTAGCTACGCTTAAACGTATGATTGAGCTTGGCGGTAAAAAAGCCAATATGCATCTTGAAGAAAACCCGGCACATATAATTGATGAGATTCAAACCATTGTGCTTGATCAGCAAAACGAATTTAACCGCATCTGGCTGGAGATATTAAAAGAAATGCAGCAGCAGAATATTTTTTTGGTTGTTGAAAAAAAATTAAATAAGCAGCAACAGCAATTTGTAAAAACTTTTTTTGAAGAAGAAGTTCGTTCTAACACTATCCCGTTAATGATCGAAAGCCTTCCGAAATTTCCTTACCTGCGGGAAAAAAGTATTTATCTCGGCGTTGTTATGCGGAGAGAAGATACTGCCTATAATCAAAAATATGCGCTGATAGAAGTGCCAAGCCGCATCGTAGGTCGTTTTATAAAATTGCCTGCACCAGAAGGTCAGCAGCATATTATTTTGCTGGAAGATATTATACGCTTTAATCTTCCTTTTATATTTTCTTACTTTAATTATACAAGGTTTGAATCGTACATTTTTAAAGTAACAAAAGATGCAGAGCTTGATATTGATAATGATGTTACCACATCATTTGTACAAAAAATTGAGAAGGGTTTAAAGAACAGGAGAGTGGGCAAAACAACGCGATTTGTTTTTGATAAAGAAATGGATGCGGGCTTGCTTGAATACCTGATGAAAAAACTAAACCTTACCAGGAAAGACAATATTATACCGGGCGGGCGTATTCATAACTTCAGGCATTTTATGGATTTTCCGGATGTGTTTGCACAAAAAAGAGTGCGTAGGCAATCTTTCACACATCCTGCATTAATTAATACTTCGCGCGTTACTGATATAATTTTAAAACAGGATGTGCTGCTTCATTTTCCATATCATTCTTTTAATTCAGTAATTGATCTTTTGCGTGAAGCAGCAATGGACCCTGAAGTGCTTTCCATTAAATTAACTGCTTACAGGCTGGCGCCAAATTCAAAGGTTATCAATGCATTAATTAATGCAGTGCGCAACGGTAAAAATGTTGTGGTAATGCTTGAGCTGCGTGCCCGCTTTGATGAAGAAGCAAACCTTGAATGGAAAGAACGTTTGGAAGATGAAGGCGTGAAAGTGCTTATTGGAATGCCAAATGTAAAAGTGCATGCAAAGCTGTGTATCATTAAAAAAAGAAGCGGTAAAAAAACAGTTCAATATGGTTTTGTAAGTACCGGAAATCTTAATGAAAGAACTGCAAAAGTATATGCAGATGAATGTATGCTTACAAGCAACCGCAATGTAATGGCTGATATTAACCGCATTTTTAAATATCTTGAAAACCCATCTAAAGAAAAATATTTAAGTGGATGTAAAACGCTGATGGTTTGCCCAATTGCCATGCGCAACCAGCTAATACAATTAATAAATACAGAAATTAAAAATGCAAAAGCAGGAAAAAAAGCTTCTATCATCTTAAAAGTAAATTCGCTTAGCGATCCGCAGTTAATAAACAGATTGTATGATGCTGCTGAAGCGGGTGTTAAGCTCAATCTTATTATTCGCGGTATTTATTGTGCTAAGTTTAAACATAAGTTTCACGCCAATCTTACTGCTATCAGTATTGTTGATGAATACCTGGAACATTCACGGGTAATGGTTTTTAAACATGGCGGCGATGAAAAAATATTTATTTCTTCTGCAGACTGGATGATCCGCAATCTTGATCATCGTGTTGAAGCAGCAATACCTGTAAAGGATAAAGCACTTTGCACGGAGCTGAAAGATATTCTCCGCATTCAATTGCAGGATAATGTAAAAGCCCGCATATTAGATAATGCATTGCAGAATAAATATGTTTCTCCGGCAAGTAAAAAAAGAGTTCGTTCGCAAATTGAAATCTATAATTATCTCTATAAAAAAATAAAACCTGTTGAAGTAAAAACAGATCAGAATACCTGATGCAAATAATTACAAATTGCAACCGCTTGATAAATAATTAAGAAAGTAATGTTATGAAATTCTAATACATTCATCATATTTGCACTTTGACATCTGGATATGTTTTATTCTAACGCAGAACCATATTCAGTTTCTACTCACCATAAATTTTTTATTCAGATGTCTGTTCAAAAAGAAATAAAAAAAATCACCACCAACACTTTGTTGAAGATGAAAGCGCATGGAGAAAAAATTTCTATGCTTACCGCTTACGATTTTTCTTTCGCAAAAATTATTGATAACGCAAACATTGATGTGATACTTGTTGGCGATAGTGCAAGTAATGTAATGGCAGGAAATGAAACAACGCTTCCCATTACATTAGAGCAAATGATCTATCATGCGTCATCCGTTATTCGCGGCATAAACCGTTGTTTGGTTGTAGTTGATCTGCCTTTTGGTTCTTATCAATCCAATTCGCAAATAGCACTGGCTTCTGCTATCCGCATTATGAAAGAAACAGGTGCGCATGCCATTAAATTAGAAGGCGGCGAAGAAGTGCTGGAAAGTGTTAAGCGCATTATTTCTGCAGGTATTCCGGTTATGGGTCATCTTGGATTAACGCCGCAAAGCATTTATAAATTCGGAACCTATAATGTGCGTGCAAAAGAAGAAGAAGAGGCCAATAAATTACGTAACGATGCAAAGCTGCTTGAAGATGCAGGTTGTTTTGGAATAGTGCTTGAAAAAATTCCGGCACAATTAGCAAAAGAAGTAACGGAGAGTTTAAACATTCCAACCATTGGTATTGGTGCCGGAAAATATTGCGATGGGCAAGTATTGGTAATGCATGATATGCTTGGCATAAACACAGAATTTAAGCCGCGTTTTCTTCGTCAATATCTTGATCTGTATGAACAGGTAACTAATGCTGTGCAGCAATACGTGAATGATG
>JBDTLW010000015.1:0-11326 GCA_039934575.1 Parafilimonas sp.
AATAGCTAAAGAAACTGCGGCGATGATTGCAGATGAAGATGCGGAATTTTGTAATAGCATCGGTATGCATGGCGTGCGTTTAATTGAAGCAATTGCAGAAAAGAAAAGTGGAGAGATTGTAAATATCCTTACACATTGCAATGCAGGCTGGCTGGCATTTGTTGATTACGGTTCTGCTACTGCACCCATTTATGAAGCTTTTAATCGTGGCATCAATGTGCATGTTTGGGTTGATGAAACAAGACCAAGAAACCAGGGCGCTTCATTAACTGCGTGGGAGCTTTTAAATCATGGTGTGCCGCATACAATTATTACTGATAATGCCGGCGGGCATTTAATGCAGCATGGAATGGTTGACTTTGTAATTACCGGTGCAGACAGAGTTACGCGTTGTGGTGATGCTGCAAATAAAATAGGAACATATTTAAAAGCGCTTGCAGCAAAAGATAATCAAATTCCATTTTATGTTGCACTGCCATCTTCTACTTTCGATTGGAATATTTGCAATGGTATAACTGAAATAAAAATAGAAGAAAGAAATGCTGATGAAGTGAAATATATGTACGGTTTAAACACTAATGATGAAATACAAAAAATTTTAATTGCGCCGAAGAATAGTGCTGCTGCAAATTATAGTTTTGATGTAACGCCTGCTGCATTGATAACAGGATTAATAACAGAGCGTGGCATTTGTAAAGCGAATGAAGATGACATTCTAAAAATGTTTCCTGATAAGAAATAAAGTTTTATCTATAGCTTTTCTGAAATAAAAGATGAAGCAAGAGTTGATTTAAAATTGTATTATGGCACTGTTGCTGTAAAATTTCCATTGGTAATTCCAATAGTTGCCGGGTAATAAGGTTCATCAATCGCTATCCCCGAAAATGTTCCTGTAATCTCATGTGTTGATGAGTTATAATTGGAAATTGTTATTCCAACATTACTTCCATCTCCAGGGTTATCAAGCGCATCATAAATTGCATTGCCTGTGCTTACAAGTCCGAAAGCAAAAATAGAAGCTGAAGTTATGTTGCCTGCCGAAATTTGGGTATAATATGTACCAGTATCAATAGTATTGGATGGGAAATGAACTATTAATGAAATCACGCTATCATGATTAGAAGTATAGCCTGCCATTGCAAGAATGCTGCCTCCAAGCAGAGGATCTTGCGAAAAGGCAACAGAGTCAAAAGTTCCTTTAGCAAATAAGCTGCTATCTGTTGTAAACTGCCAGTTTCCATAATTTCCACCAGTTCCTGTCGTATCCTGTTGTCCGCCCAAACCCGTGCCTGTGCTGTCTTGCACATCTACTGTAAATGAACAGAACGTACTGTCAAAGCTTATATTAAATGTTGTACTTACGGGAACAATAGGCACACCGTTAGTTTTAAGGCGCACTGTATTTATCCCTGTGTTGCTGAAGAAGCCTGAATCAACAAACTTGAATCCATCCTGTAAATCGCTGGTAATACTATATGAACCCGTTTGTGTAACGTTAACCTGTATTTCTACATAAGCTGTATCTGAACCGGGTGTAATACCGTTGTAAAAAGTACCATGAACAGAATCAGGAAGACATGCGCCTGCAGAATCCCATAAACTTCCCTGCGCTATTAAATTCGAGTTTGTTTCTACGCTCAATTCTTTTTGGCAGGAAAATAGAACGGAGATGCAGCATGTAACAAGTAAGTAAGAAAAAAATTTGCTCATGGTGATATGCTTAGGCATTTTCTAATAACGTGAAGCCTTTCTATAAATTGTTTTTTGCATTGCAAGCACTTAGTTTTTTATTTCTCCAACCATATTTGCAGGCACTACCCACTCATCAAATTGCTCAGGCGTTACATAGCCAAGTTTTACTGCCATCTCTTTTAAAGTAGTATTTTCTTTATGCGCTTTCTGTGCAATTTCTGCGGCTTTATAATACCCGATTTTTGTGTTGAGTGCGGTTACAAGCATCAAACTATTATCAACATTTTTTTTAATGTTGGCTTCAATAGGCTCAATACCTGCTGCACATTTATCATTAAATGAAATACAACCTTCACCAATCAATCTTGCGCTGTGCAAAAAATTATAGATGATCAGCGGTTTAAAAACATTTAATTCAAATTGCCCCGTTGCACAGCCAATGTTTATAGCCACATCATTACCCATAACCTGCGCTGCAATCATTGTTAATGCTTCACATTGCGTAGGATTTACTTTGCCAGGCATGATAGAAGAGCCGGGTTCATTATCCGGAATAAAAATTTCGCCAATGCCACTGCGTGGCCCAGATGAAAGCATTCTTATATCGTTGGCGATTTTCATTAAACTTACAGCAACTGTTTTTAGTGCGCCATGCGCTTCTGCAATGGCATCATGCGCAGCGAGACTTTCAAATTTGTTTTCTGCGGTGATGAAAGGCAGTCCGGTTAGTTCTGCAATTTTTTCAGCTACTGATTCAGCATAACCTTTTGGCGTGTTGATGCCGGTGCCTACAGCAGTTCCGCCCAAAGCAAGCTCGCTTAAATGTGCAAAAGAATTTTTAATAGACCTTAACCCATGATCGAGTTGTGATGCATAACCGCTGAATTCCTGCCCGAGTGTAAGAGGCGTTGCATCCATAAAATGTGTGCGCCCTATCTTCACAATATGCATGAATGTTTTGCTTTTTTGTTTTAAAGTATCACGCAGTTTTTCAATGCCCGGAATTGTGGTTTCAGCAAGCATTTTATAAGCAGCAATATGCATGGCTGTAGGAAAGGTATCGTTACTGCTCTGCGATTTATTTACATCATCATTAGGATGCAGAAACTTTTCTTTATCGGTTAAAGCGCCGCCGTTTAAAACATGGGCACGATAGGCAATTACTTCGTTCACGTTCATATTGCTTTGTGTGCCGCTGCCGGTTTGCCACACCACTAACGGAAATTGATCGTCTAATTTTTTTTCTAAAATTTCATCACAAACATTTGCAATTGCCTTGCGTTTATCTTCGGATAAAACACCCAATTCGGTATTGACAATTGCGGCTGCTTTTTTCAGATAGGCAAATGCATAAATTATTGGCTTAGGCATTTTATTAATATCCTGTGCAATTTTAAAATTCTCGATGCTGCGCTGTGTTTGCGCGCCCCAATACACATCCGCAGGTACTTTTACTTCGCCCATTGTATCTTTTTCTATCCGGTATTCCATAAAAATTTCTGTTAAGCAGCAAAGGTAATATTCAAAAAAAGAAAGAAATAATTATGTAGCTGATAATGTGCAAACAGAAGCTGTATAAATAGACCAATCAGATAAGATTTTATTCTGAAAAAGGTTACAAGTATCAGCAAAACAAAATTTAGCAAGCGGCTAAAATTCAGACAAACCCGTATCCATAGAAGCAATTATGAAATTTAAATGATGTATCTGCTGTTATTATTGGATTAATTTGTATAAGCTTTTAATTCTATAAAGGAATCCAACAAATATGAAAACCAAATTCTTCTATTTGGCATGCATACTTCTAATACAGATTGCTGCCAAAGCCCAAATGAAAATCGGGGATAATTCTACTACAATAAATAGCGCATCATTACTTGAATTGGAAACTACCAATAAAGGGTTGGTATTTCCAAGAGTTTCCCTAACTGATGTAGCTTCTTCTTCACCGCTGCCTTCCGGTCTGTTAACAGGCACGGTTGTGTACAATACCAACCCTTCTGTAACAAATGGTAATGGAACTGGTTTATATATTTGGGGCGGCTCTGTATGGACGTGGATCACTACCAATGTAACTTCTTCGTCAGCCTGGAGCATAACCGGCAACAGCGGGCTAAACGCATCAACTAATTTTATCGGCACTGCCGATGCCATTGATTTTATTGCGCGAACAAATAATCTTGAACGTATGCGCATCTTAGGAGCTGCTAGCTTGACCGGTAAGCCCGGTTGGATTGGTATGGGAATAACTACTCCACGCAGCTCTCTTGATGTTACAGGTGATTATACCAATAAAAATGTTATTACTGTTCAGAATACCTCTTCAACGGGTTTCAGCAGTGTGGACATGCTTGATAATACCGGAGCATTAAAGGGAACTTTTGGTTATGCCAATTCAGGAACAGGCGGTCTTTTTGCAAGTAAGAATTATTTTAATATTTACGGCAATGATTTTGTTTTTACGACAAATTCTGGTAGTTATAATTTTTTTATAAAAGGAAGTACCGGTTTTATAGGTCTCAATACCAACACACCAAGTGAAAGGCTGCATCTTGTTGGAAATTTTTATTTAAATGGGGCATTCATGCCCGGGGGTAATGCAGGCACTTCTGGTTATGTATTAACATCTGCCGGAGCAGGTGTATCTCCCACATGGACTAATCCTGCAAATTTTGCCTGGAGTTTGACAGGGAATACAGGTACAAGTTATGCAACTAATTTTTTAGGGACCGGAGACAATGTAAGCATGCGTTTCAGAACAAATAATGTTCAACGAATGATTATTGACAGTTTGGGCAGGGTAGGGGTTGGTCTTAATAATCCTTCTTATGCACTTAGTGTGCTTTCTGCAACTAATCCTTTGTATTTGTCTGGCGTACAGCCAACCGCTGCTTTTAGTACAGATAGCCTGCTTACAATCTACAATGGTGTTGTAAAAAAAGCTCCGTCTTCTTCATTAAATAATATTAGCTGGAGCCTCACCGGTAACAGCGGTACAAATTATGCTACCAATTTTCTTGGAACTACTGATAATACGAGCCTCCGTTTCAGGACAAATAACACGGAGCAAATGGTTATAGATAGTTTAGGGCGTGTAGGCATAGGCTCATCCTCTTTTAATACTTTACATCCGGCAAAATTTTTAGTTGATTATGGTAATACAACATCAAATACAATTGTCAATTTAAGAGGAAGCGTTGATGATTATTTTCAGATAAACCTGCAAAATAAAAGTAATGGCATTTATTCTTCCAGCGACTACGTTGCTACGTCAGATGATGGCACCGATTCAACCTATTATATTGACATGGGAATAAATGGCTCCAACTATGCACCCTCAGTAGAAAACTGGGGTGGCCCGCATGACGCTTATTTATACGCTTCCTCAAGAAATTTGGTTATAGGTACACAGTCCGGTGGTTCTGATGTAATCTTTCTTGTGGGAGGTGGGAAAGTAAAGCCCAATGCAATAATGCGCTTAAATTCATCTGATGGTCATGTAATAATAGGAAAGGGTGAACAAACCACATCACCAGGAGGAACAACATTGAGAGGACCAAATGCACAAACCGGTTCTATCAATATTGCGGGCGGCAGTTTTACCGTATCGGGTGGCAGCTCTACAGGTACAGCAACCGGAGGAACTTTAAATATTACAGGTGGCGCTGCAACCTCTTCAGGCATCGGCGGCACTTTAAATCTTAATGGCGGAACCTCATCAAGCGGTACCGGAGGCATAGTTGTGGTAAATACAAGCAGTACCGAAAGAATGCGTATTGATGCTTTGGGAAATGTTGGTATTGCCAATACAACTCCTTCTGAAAAATTAGACGTTACAGGAAATGTTCGCTTCAGTGGAGCTTTATTGCCTAACAATCTTGCCGGTACTTCAGGTTACCTGCTCAGTTCTTCAGGTGCAGGTGTAGCCCCGGTATGGATAGATCCTGCTGCTATATCAAGTACGTATGGATGGGTTTTAGGCGGTAACACATTGTTATCCCAGAAAAATTTTGGTACACTTAATAATTATCCTATACCATTTTATACTAATGGCGCTGAACGCATGAGAATTACAAATACAGGGCTTATAGGTATTGGTACCACTACCCCGGCATCTGACCTTACCATTTTTCAAAGCTCTGGTTCAGGAAGCTCAAAGGGTTTTACATTTACGGGTAATTCTATTAGCGGTACAAGCTCCGGTACCGGATTTTTAATGAGCCTCGGATACAATACAACCGGCAATAAGCAATTATGGCTTGGCGATGGGGATTATGCAGGTAATGCTGCAGGAAGTTTTGCCCGGTTTGTGGTAACCGGTACAAGTTTTCCGGTATTTGATGCTGTATCAGGCAATGGTTTATTGAGACGATATCTTGCTTTCGGCGTAGCAGGCGATGCCAATTCAGGAGTAATATTTGGTGGTGATAATACTTCTGTTAATCCGGGTTCGCAGGTTTGGGATAATGGAAATATGACTATAGGCGCTGGCTATAAGTCTTATGCAGCACCATCTAATGGTTTATTGGTGCAAGGCAATGTGGGTATAGGAACTGCTGCACCAACATCTGCTTTATCTGTCCTTGCTGCAACTAATCCGTTATATCTTTCTGGAGTACAAGCTACAGTTACTTTTTCCACAGACAGTATTCTTACAATTTTAAATGGTATAGTTAAAAAAACTCCTTATTCTTCATTGCCAGGCGGAAATAGCTGGGCGATTACAGGTAATAGCGGCACAAGTGCTTCAACAAACTTTATTGGCACTGCCGATGGGAATGATTTTGTTACTAAAACAAATAATGTTGAAAGAATGCGTTTAACAACAGGAGGTTCTTTAGGTATAGGTGTAACAATTCCGCAGCAATTGCTAAGTGTTGGCAATGGGATGACTGTTGACCAGAATGATGGAAATACCGGAACAACTGCAAACACATTAATCTTTGGATCAAACAGCGGTGAAGCTGTTGGTTCAAAGAGAAATGCCGGAGGCAATCAATGGGGGTTAGATTTTTATACAAATTTCACCAACAGGATGGTAATTACAAATGCCGGGCTTGTTGGTATAGGAACTACTAACCCCGGCTATAAGCTATCTGTACTTGCTTCAAGTAATCCTTTATATTTATCAGGCGTGCAGGCAACCGGCAGTGTTAGCACTGACAGCGTTCTTACCATTTTGAATGGGGTGGTAAAAAAAGCTCCCTATTCCTCTTTTTCTTCTGGCGGCAGTGGTTGGGGGCTTACCGGTAATAGTGGTACAAGCACCGGAACCAATTTTTTAGGTACTACTGATGGCAACGGATTGGTATTTAAAGTTAATAATACGCAAGCGGGATATTTAGGTCTTTCAGGTTCTTCCTATGCTACATCTTTTGGTGTTGGTTCTTCAGGCACAACCACTGCTTTTCAGGCTACTGCAATAGGGGCAGGTGCGCAGGCTACAGCGAACGATGCATTAGCTTTAGGTTATAATTCCACTGCAAGCATTCAGGATGCGATAGCAATTGGAAATTCTGCACAGGCAAAAACAAACAATGAAGCTATTGCAATAGGGCACAATTCAACTGCAACTTCATACCAGGGTATTTCTTTGGGCGTAAGTTCATCTTCATCCAATAATCAAACTATTGCGATTGGAGTAAGTTCAAATGCTTCTGGTTATCAAGGTATCGCTATCGGAAACAGCTCATCTGCAACCACCAATAATAATGCTTTAGCGGTTGGCGTAAGTGCATCTGCATCCGGTTTTCAATCAGCAGCAATTGGTAATAGTGCTTCTGCAACGGCATCAAATTCTACAGCAATAGGAAACGGTGCAACCACAAGTCAAACCAATGCACTTGTTTTGGGTAACAGTAGTGCTAATGTTGGTATCGGCACATCAACGCCTAATACAAATACAAAGCTTGACGTTTCAGGTTTTTATAAACTTGGAAGTAATGGAACAGTAACAAAAAATAGTATAAGTTTTTCAAGTACGGTAAGTTCAACAACAATAAATACTCAATATACAACAGTTACAGTGTTTTTAACTCCCAATGTTGTAACTCTAAATGGAAATACAAATTATGTTGATGTAACTTTTACATTGCCTAATGCGGCAACTAATACACAAGCTACCGTTATAGTTTCTCCTGGTTTTGATTTGCCTGATGATATTGTAATTGCATTTGCACGGTTAACTTCTACTACACAGGGTAAAGTAAGATTTATGAATCTTGGTGCAGCGGCGAGAACATTTTCAGGAACTATTTATGTAACCGTTACAGATTTCTAAAGAAATAAAACACCACAAATTATTGCTCTTTCAATAAACTAATTAACGTATCAGCTTCCGTACCCTGCTGATATGTTTTTATTAAATGATGCTCTTTATTATACACAGCCATAAACGGTGTAAACTTTATTCTGTAATATGAAGGAAGCGAATAATCTGAAAGTTTGCCAATAAGAATGTTATTAAACTGTTGGAGATTAAATTTTTTTGCAAACTCCTTTACTTCAGAAAGCGGGTAATAATAACTCACCCAAACAAAATAAATATCTTTCATGTCTATCATCCTCTTGCTAAACTCATCTGCGGTTATCTGGCAGTGCCCGCATTCAGGGCTGAAGTAAACAATAACCACCGGCTTATCTTTTGGAATGATCTTATCACTTATATAAATACTATCTGTGTTTAAAACTGTAAAAGATGGTATATGCAAAGAATCTTTTTGATAAGGAGGAATGGTATCATAATCCTGTGCATGAACAGCGTTTATGTTTAAAATGATTATAAACAGAAATAATAATTTTTTCATTGCGCTAAGCTAAGGCAAACATATTATGGATGAAAAAGGTTTATAGTTGTTTTAAGAATTGCATCGTGTCAACACCATCAGCATAATCAGTAAGGGAAGGTGATTGCGTTTTTCCAAATGGAATAAAATTTTGCCCAACGATTGATTGAATATCTGTATTGTTTCTTAAGCTTTCAGCAAGTGTTTTCGGCTCATTATAAAAACTATAATTTACCTGGCTCACCGGCGCAAATACAGTTTCATTTTCAGTAAGAATTACACATTCATTCGCCATATAAAATTTATAATTCATTATCAGCAATGTTAGTTGATAATCATAATTATTTTTGTACTTATTAAACTCGGCGAAATAATTATATTTCTTTAAAGCCTCAAGCAACGCGATAAAATCATATCCTTCCGGCACAAAAAGCTTTGTAACATTTCTGCAACCCATTCCATAATAAAGCTGAATATCATCTGCCAATAAACTTAATTCTTCTTTTGTTTCCTTACCGTTTAATATGGCAACCGAAGTTCTGTTCCGACGAATAATGTTTGGATACTTTGAAAAATAATATTCAAAATAGCGGCTGCTGTTATTGCTGCCCGTTGCAATGTATGCATCACAACCTTTAAGGTTTTCTGCAAAAGCTATATAGTTTTTTGACTCTTCATTCCATTCAAAAAATTTTTCAGAAATATGTTTAATAAGCACTTCATCTTTTGATGAAGGTTTTATTATGGCTTTATTTCCGCTTACAAACACAGATAAAAAATCATTAAAGCCAACCAGCGGAATATTCCCCGCCATTACAATACCGACAGTTTTTTGTTGCTGCGGTTCCGTTAAATCATATTGATTTATCCATGCCTGCAATAAATCTTTTTGCAAATAATTTTGAGTAATATTTTTTAAAGCCAGGTCAATAAACTCAATACTAAACCAGGGATTTTTATTTTTTGCATCTTGTTTTACTAATTGTAATTCACCATCATTCAGAACAAAATATTCACCAAGTTTTATTAATAAATCAATACGTTCTTTAATATTCATTTCTACTTCTTAATTTTACATGCAAAAGTATTTAACCAGATATAAAATAAAAGTTATGGCAATAAAAATAACAGATGAATGTATAAACTGCGGAGCCTGCGAACCTGAATGCCCCAATAATGCAATTTATGAAGGCGGCGTTGAATGGGCATTTTCTGATGGAACAACTGTACGCGGTGAGGTGAAATTAATGGACGGAACAATGATAGATGCTGAACAACGGAATGCACCTTTGTCCGTAGATATATATTATATCACACCCAATAAATGCACCGAGTGCCAGGGTTTTCATGAAGAACCGCAATGTGCTGCAGTATGTCCTGTTGACGGTTGCGTGCCGGATGAAATGTACAAGGAAACCGTAGAAGAATTATTGTTAAAGAAAGATATGATGCATATTTAATCCTTACCCGTAAACTTATCCACTTGTGCATAGGGGGAGATGTTTATAGTAACCGGGGGACTAAATATTAGTTGAAGAATAATAAAAAGATGTTTACCTTAGAAACTCAATAACATTGTTGCTTGCGCAACATAATCAGGCGGGTGATATTTCCCGTCAAATTAAGAGGTGAGGGCGGAAACTCCTTCACCTTTTCGTTTATGACAACTTAATTCTTCAAAAAAATATATTTATTTCTATTTCTTTGCGTTGATAATAATTATTAATGAAGAAAAAAATTGCATTGCTTACTGGCGGTTATAGTAAAGAAGCGGAGATCAGCTATCAAAGTGTAATCACGGTAAATAATAATATTGACCGCAATAAGTTTGACGTTTATTTAATTGATATAACACCTGAAGGCTGGCTGTATGAAGATGATAACGGAGAAAAGATCAGCATAAATAAAAATGATTTTTCACTATTGCTGAAAGAAAAAAAAATAAATTTTGATGCCGTGCTTATGTGCATACACGGTACGCCGGGTGAAGATGGAAAACTGCAGGGTTATTTTGATTGTATCGGTTTGCCTTATTCAACCTGCGATGCTGCAACTTCAGCTTTAACTTTTAATAAAAGATATACTGTTGCCATTGCGGCTTTTGCAGGCATACATGTTGCAAAATCAATGCATATTTTTCGCAACGATGTTATTAATGAAGAAGATATTTTTAATCAATTAAAATTTCCTGTATTTGTAAAGCCGAATAATGGAGGCTCAAGCATCGGCATGTCTAAAGTAAACAAGCCCTCTGAAGAAATTGGCGTTGCTTTGGAAAAAGCATTTAAAGAAGATGACCAGGTTTTAGTAGAAGAATTTATTGAAGGCAGGGAATTTACCATTGGTGTGTTTAAAACAAAAGGCGAAATAATTACACTTCCGGTAACAGAAATAAAATCAAAGAAAGAATTTTTTGATTTTGAAGCTAAGTATAAAGGCATGAGTGAAGAGATAACGCCGGCGCAGGCAGAAGAATCTGTGATAGAAAAAGTACAAACAGCAGCGCGGAAAATTTATTCGGTTTTAAATTGCAGCGGCGTTGTAAGAATTGATTTTATTTACAATGAAGAAAAAGGCGAGCCATATATGCTTGAAGTAAATACAGTGCCCGGGCAAAGCGCTGCCAGCATAGTTCCGCAGCAGGTAAAAGCAATGGGCTGGACGCTTGAACAATTTTATACAGCGCTTATTGAAGAATGCTGGAATTGATCTTACAATTGAAATAAAAAATATTAATGTTTAAGTTTATCACGCAACGTTCCTTTGGTATCAATCTTTTAGCAGCCATAGCGCTTCTTCTTATAATTATATTTATTTTTTTTCTTTCGCTTGATTCTATTACACGCCAT
>JBDTLW010000016.1:0-11319 GCA_039934575.1 Parafilimonas sp.
TCTTAAGCATCATTTACTGTATTGCCTCAAGAATACTTTTTAAAAATGCATTTTCATTAAAAGATTTATCAAGCGTTAACCCCAACCGAACAATCACCAGCTTTTTTGAAGGAATAATATAAATGTCCTGAAATGCATAACCATCACAATAAAACATGTCTGCAGGCACATCAGGAAAAATATGTTTCGATAGATTTTCAGCTTGTATTCCATTCAACCAAAATTGATAACCATAATTTTTAGTTTTGTTTGCAGCCGGCGATGTTGTTGTTTGCTTCACCCAACCTTCAGGCAAAATTCTTTCGCCATTCCAAACACCATCATTGTAATACAACAACCCAAACCGTGCATAATCTCTTGCTGTTGCATTGATGTAAGAAGAATTTACATACGTGCCTGAAGCATCAGGTTCAAGCAAAGTATTATACATGCCTATCTTATAAAACAACGCGTTGAAAGGATACGCAGCATAGTCTTTTTCTCCAACTGTTTGCCGTATAATGCGTGATAAAATATTACTGTTTCCACTTGAATAATTAAATACCGTTCCTGGCTTATATGCTAATGCATGGCTTGCTGTAAATGCAGCCATATCGCCTTCTTTGTAAAGCATATTCGTTACATCACTTGCAGTGGAATAATCTTCTTTAAAATCAAGACCGCTCATTTGTTGTAATAAGTTTTCAAGTGTAATGGCATGACGTGCATCATTAGTATTACTCCATTCAGGAACAGGTGCAGGTTGCTTTACATCAAGCTTGCCCTGTTTTACCAACGTACCTATAATCGCAGCGCCAAAACTTTTTGCCATTGACCATCCATACATCTTCGTATTCTTATCAAAACCGGGTGCATATTTTTCTGCCGCAAGTTGTCCATCATATATTACTACAACGGCGCGTGTTCTTTGTTTTTTATCCGGGTATGGTTCAGTAAAAGCATTATCTATTGCAGCCTGTAATTTATCCTTATTAATATTTGAAGAAATGGTATCAGCAATTTTATCACCATAAGGAAATGATATTGTGTCTGTGTTTACTGATGGTGGTGGTGGTATTGAAAAAACCTGTGAGCGTAATTGCGCTTCGCTTATATGATTGATCAATGTGCAGCCAATACCTTTTCTATAAATTGCTTTTCGCTTTGCCATGCCCCACACAGAAGCAGTAACTGAAGAATCTTTCATGTTTACTTCATATTTCGCGAGGCTGAAAGGGAAAGCCGCCATCTCGTTAGTATCTATACTTTGCTGCGATCTGTTTGAAACAAAAATGCAGGTGCAAACCTGTTTTGCATCAAAGCCGCTGATGATGGGAAAAGATGCAGATATATAATGAACAACCCATGCTAATGCAATAAACAGAAGGATTAATAATGAACGAAGGATTATTCTTTTCAAGTGCGGTAAAATTGGGTGTACAAGTTATAGTAATTTTTTAAATGAATTAAACCTGCAATAGGAAATGATTTTACAGCTAAAAGTTTTTTGTTTAAAAGAAAAATAAACCTCTCTTATATTGATAATCGTTGTTTATTATAACTCTCTTATTTTTGTTTCAAATAATGCTTATGCAAAATATAATTAGAAATGATTGGACGATTGATGAAATTTATTCTATCTATAATACTGCAGTGCTTGACCTGATATTTAAAGCAGCAACTGTTCATAAAAAATATAACAATACTGCAGAAGTGCAGGTTTGCACATTGCTAAGTATTAAAACCGGCGGCTGCACAGAAGATTGTGCATATTGCCCGCAGGCTGCCCGGTACAACACGGGTGTGGATGTGCATGCCTTAATGAAAAAAGATGAAGTGCTTGAATATGCGCAAAAAGCAAAAGATGCAGGAAGCACACGTTTTTGCATGGGCGCCGCCTGGCGTGAAGTGCGCGACAATAAAGACTTCGATCGTGTAATTGATATGGTAAAAGGCATAAATGAAATGGGGATGGAAGTTTGCTGCACATTGGGAATGCTGACAAACACACAAGCGCAAAAGCTTGCTGATGCTGGTTTATACGCCTACAATCATAACCTTGATACTTCTTCAGAATATTACAATGAAATTATTACTACAAGAACTTATGATGATCGTTTGCAAACTTTAGATAACGTGCGCAAAGCAGGTGTGAGTGTTTGTTGTGGTGGTATTATTGGTTTGGGTGAAACACATAACGACAGGATTAAAATGTTGCATACATTATCTACTATGCCTGAGCATCCGGAAAGTGTGCCGATAAATGCATTAGTGCCTGTTGCGGGAACACCATTAGAACATAATCAAAAAGTTGATGTGTGGGATATGATACGTATGATTGCAACAGCACGTATTCTGATGCCAAAAGCTATGGTACGTTTAAGCGCAGGAAGAACAAATATGACTATTTCTGAACAGGCTTTATGTTTTATGGCTGGCGCTAATTCAATTTTTGCCGGAGATAAATTATTAACTACACCAAACCCAAGTTTTGAAGAAGATGATGCCATGTTTCACTTGCTTGGATTGAAACCAAGAGAAGCCTTCAAAACAGAAAAAAAAATGATGGAAGAAATGCTGTCTGCGCATCCGCAGGATGTCTGACACTATTATAGTTCCTTCTTATTCTTACGAGGTCTGAAACCATCGTCTGAAAATATTTTCATAAAAAAATCCCGCAATAAAAATTGCGGGATTTTTATTTAAAATAAACCTTATTAATAACCCCATTTTTTCATCATCCCAAGGTCTTCTTTTGCGCAATCAATTTCTGAAATTCCCTGGTAAGATTCCTGTTCAATTATAAATCGTTTTGTGCCGCCATTCTTTTTTGCATAGTCTAATATTTCTTTCACATTAATTACACCTTTACCAAGAATGGTGCTTTCAAAGCCATCCTCATGAGCAGCGCTTTTCATTTCATCTTTTACATGCATGGAAAAGAACCTTCCCGGATACCGCTTTAAATAATCCATTGCTCGGCCGCCGGTTCCATACATATTGCCAATATCTATTTGTTGCGCTACAAGATTATGGTCTGTTGATTTAAGAAGAATATCATACAATCTTACATCGTTTAAATAATGATTGAATTCATAGCTCTCATTATGAAAGGCAAATGTTAGTCCCGATTTTTTGCACAATTCGCCGGTTTTATTAAACAATTGCATATACCATTTAAAATCATTTTCGTTTTTGCAAAGGCTTTCATCAACGCCCGGACTGATTACATATTTCATTCCAACCGTTGCAGCATCTTCAATTGTATGCTTCCATTCATCTGTAAAATCATTAGTGCTTTTGTTCCATTTATCAGCATCAAGACCACTATGACCGCTCAACATTATCAACCCAATATCACTTAAAAATTTTTTAAAATCTTCAGGGGTATAACCATAAAATTTTCTATTCTCATAGCCCGCATGCTCCACCTGCTTATAGCCTAATGCTGCTAATTGCTTGAGTGTATCTGCAGGATTTTTTTCCATATCATCGCGAACGGAATACAACTGCAGACCAACAATATGGTCGCTTGTATAAGGCTTTGAAAATGCTTTTGATTTTAATAGAGAAACTCCTGCAATTGTAAGTGCGCTTTGTGTTATAAATTTTCTTCTTGAGCTGTTCATAAAATTTCGTTAGATGAATAATAGTTTTAAAAATACTTAATTGTTTTTATCTGGGTAAATAATTATGTATCTATAACATTTTTCTTTATTCAGATTTGAAACAATTCATTCATAAAATGTAATATCATCCATAAAAAAATCCTGCAATTTTTGTTGCAGGATTTAAAACTTCTTTACTTAATGAGTCTTTATTAATAGCCCCATTTTTTCATTATCGCAAGATCTTCTTTTGCGCAATCAATTGGCGCTTTACCCTGGTAAGATTCCTGTTCAATTATAAACTCTTTAGTGCCGCCATGTTTCTTTCCATAATCAACAATTTCTTTTACATCCATCACACCTTTATCTAAAACAGTGCTTTCATAAGGTTCGCCAGACATTTCTCCTTTTGCAGATTTAATTTCATTTTTTACGTGCATAGATTCAAACCTGCCGGGATATTTTTTTAAGATATCCATCGCTCTTCCGCCGGCGCCATACATATTGCCAATATCTATTTGCTGAATTACTAATGACGGGTCTGTATTCATAATAATAAAATCATATAAAGTGCCATCACCAATTTTAGTACTTATCTCAAAATCGTGATTGTGATAACCAAATTTCATATTATACTTCTTGCATAGTTCACCGCTTTTATTAAACAAGTCTGTGAATTTTTTTAGTGAATCTATATTGGTTCTGTATTTTTCATCAAGCCAGGGGCTTATTACATACATCTGTCCAAGTGTTGCTGCATCCTCAACTGTATTTTTCCATGCATCTGTAAAATCATTGTTTGCATCATCCCAATGTTGCATCGTCATTACTGTATGACCGCTGGGCATTTTTAAATTAAGATCATCAAGAATCTTCCTGAATTCAGCAGCGCTGTAACCATAAAATTTTCTGTTTATATAATTGGCATGCTCAACATACTTATAGCCAATTGCAGAAAGTTGTTTTAATGTTGCCAATGCATCATCCGGAGTTTTCATATTATCACGAACAGAATATAATTGCAATCCGGTAATGTGATCACTTGCCATGATAGATGCAAATGTTTTTGATCTTAATAAAGAAAGCCCTGCAACTGTAAGTGCGCTTTGTGTTATAAATTTTCTTCTTGAATTCTTCATGATAGTTTCGTTAGGTGAATAATAGTTTTAAAAATACTTAAATGTTTTTATCTGCTGAAATAAATGTATTTCTATAATAATTCAACTTAAAAACAAATACCTAACATTGCATTTATGACAAAAAGAATTTTATTTATTGATAGAGACGGCACACTGATCATTGAGCCGTCTTCAGGTAATATAGATAGCTGGGATAAACTGCAATTTTATCCGCATGTTTTTAAATACATGAATTTAATTGCTGCGGAATTTAATTATGAATTGATTATGGTAAGTAACCAGGATGGTTTAGGCACTTCATCTTTTCCTTATTCAGATTTTCAGCCTATTCATGATTTTGTTGTCAAAGCTTTTGAAAATGAAGATGTGCATTTTAGTGCAGAATATATTGATCCTTCATTTAAAGAAGATAAATCACCCAACCGCAAACCACGCATTGGCATGGTGAAACAGTATATGAATAATCCTGATTATGATCTTGAAAATTCTTTTGTTATCGGCGATAGAATTACTGATGTGCAGTTTGCAAAAAATCTGGGTTGTAAAGCATTGTGGTTGCTTACCCATCCGGGTTTGGGATTAAAAGAACTTACAGATACAGAAGAAGTATTGCGTGCAACTTCACTGGTACTTGAAACAAAACAATGGAAAGAGATCTATGAATTTTTAAAGAAGCAAAATTATTTGAAGTGAATCATTTCAAACCAAATGCTTCTTTCACCTGGTCAACATAATCCAGTTTTTCCCAGGTAAATAATTCAACGGTTTTAGTTATCTTTTTTCCTTCAGGAGAGGAGAATGTTTTTTCAACGGTTTCATTTTTTCTGCCCATGTGTCCGTAAGCTGCTGTTTCACTGTAAATAGGATTACGAAGCTTTAAGCGCTGCTCAATAAAATATGGACGCATATCAAAAACGGCTTCTACTTTTTTTCCTATCTCACCATCAGTTAAATTAACCTTTGATGTACCAAAAGTTTTTACGTTGATGCTTGTTGGTTTTGCAACGCCAATAGCATAAGAAACCTGCACAAGCACCTCATCGCATACACCAGCAGCTACAAGATTTTTTGCAATATGACGTGTTGCATACGCAGCAGAACGGTCAACTTTACTTGGATCTTTTCCGCTGAATGCGCCGCCGCCATGTGCACCTTTTCCACCATACGTATCCACGATAATTTTTCTGCCGGTTAACCCTGTATCTCCATGCGGCCCGCCAATCACAAACTTGCCTGTTGGGTTAATATGATATTTAATATCGTTTGTAAAAAGATGAGCGTACTGTTTATTTTTTTCTTTCAATCTTGGAATTAGAATATTCAATACATCATCCTGAATTTTATCATGCATTTCCTGTTCTGAACCAAAATCATCATGCTGAGTTGAAACAACAATTGCATCAATACGTACAGGTTTATTATCATCATCATATTCTAAAGTAACCTGGCTTTTTGCATCAGGGCGCAGATAAGTGATGTCTTTATTTTCTCTGCGAAGCAAGGCAAGCTCGATCAAAATTTTATGTGCCAGATCTAATGCAAGCGGCATGTATTCTTCAGTTTCATTTGTTGCATAACCAAACATCATTCCCTGGTCGCCTGCACCTTGTTCTTCTTTATCTTTTCTGTCAACACCCTGGTTTATATCCGCAGATTGCTCATGAATTGCAGAAAGCACACCGCATGAATGCGCTTCAAACATATACTCACTTTTTGTATAGCCAATTTTACGAATTACACTACGGGCAATTTCCTGCACATCAAGATAAGCTCTTGATCTTACTTCGCCTGCTAAAATAACCTGTCCTGTAGTTACGAGCGTTTCGCATGCTACTTTGCTCTCGGGATCAAAAGCAAGGAAATTATCAATCAATGCATCAGAGATTTGATCTGCAATTTTATCAGGATGACCTTCAGATACACTTTCTGAAGTAAATAAATAAGGCATAATTTTTTTTTACTGGGTGCAAATATAATGTACTGAAATAAAACTACGGCAGCGAATAAACTATATGCAGCCTCATTTTATATTGAGGGTTATTGCCGCCGCCTAATCTTATTCTTCCTACACCAACTGTATTTAATGCAGGCGATGAAATAGGCACTGTATAAATAGTTTGTTGTATAGGATAAATATTTTGATTATAAGGTGCAAAAAGGTTAAGTTTATACAAGGTATCATTTCTTGTTACAATAGACTGCGTATAACGTGTAATATCAAAACTATAATAATAACTGCCATTTTTTAATTTAGGCGCAACGCCAAATTGAGCAAGATTTCCAAAAGCACTCCCTGTAAAACTCAAGTCATAAGGAATGGCAAAATTGCGCATAGAATCTTTACTGTACGCATCAAGAAAAAGATTGGGTGGAGTAAGATATTGATCGCTTGCATCAGGAACCTGGTACATAAGTATTTCTGCACGATGTACTATTACATTTGGCATACTTAGTACAGAAGAAATATCTATAGAAGTGTGTAACCCGGGGGTTGTTTGCATAAATATCAAATCATCATTTGTATTTGCACTTGCAATGTAAGATGGTATTTGTGTGCCTGAATAGTTTCTGAAAATAGTATTAGAGCTGGCAGACGTTAACACATTTGGTGAGAATCTTCTTGATGCTGTATCAAGCCCGTCTTTAGTATGATAATAAACAGTTAAACGGGTTAATGTATCCAATAAATTTATCTGTAATAATGAATTTCCGGTTGTTTCTTCAGGCTCTACAATTAATCCCCTTACATAGTTATAAAATGTTGAATCATTTTGGTAAACCTGTGCAGAATCATAATTTATAAGCTGCTGTCCAAAAGAATTATTTAGCTTTATACGAAGCTGATTAGTAACAGGCTCAGTATAAAAACCTTTGGTTGTATCAACATCGTTTAATGTTGTTGGATAAATTTCTTTCGCCGTATTAAACTCAGTAAGTTCCTGACCTTTTTCAAAAGTTTTAGTATTGTTGTAAGCAGAATCAGCTTTAAATAATACTTCGGGATCCATACTGTAAACATGCAGCCTGAGCGGTTGTGTTGAGTCGCCCCACACATTCTTATAACTTAAGCAAAGCACTACGGAATCAAGTATAATATTTTCTTTAGGATAACCCCATGAAAACGAACTGTAAGGCGGTGCAACCTGGAAATTTACAGAAGCTGTTGTTTTACCGAAAACAGGATCATTCATAAAACCTAAAACATGATCGTCTGAGATGCCAACATAGGCCGTATCGTAGCCAGTGTTTTTTGTAACTATATCAAGTACGGTATCTTTTGTAGTAACACCATCAGCGGGTGGAAGCAAACCAGAACCTATATCTGTTGTTATAATTTTTGTACAGGCAAAAAAAACTGTAATAAAAAATAAGAAAAAAGTAAACCGACGGAGGAATAAATTCATGAAATTCTACTTCGGCGCAAGCTCGTTATACAATTCTAAATACTCTGTTAAATCAGCTTCTTTATTGTAAGGCAGAATTTTTTTACCTTTTGATTTTGCAAATTCATCAATCAGTTTTTTATCAATTTTTTCTGCACCAAAAGTTATTGCATCAGCAAAGTGTGCGCCGCCTTTAAACATCGCTGTGTTATTGGTTTCTTTATATAATTCAAGCTCTTTATCTTTTATGCCTGCATGTATTGCGGCTCTCTCAAGAAATGATTTTCCCAGCTTTTCTTTAAAAGTAGTTTGACCGATGGTGAAAATAACTTTGCTATGCAAAAAAACAGGTTCGCGTTTATAAACCGTTTTTAAATACATAGGAATTAAACCGGTCATCCAGCCGCTGCAATGAATGATATCAGGCGGCCATCCGAATTTTTTTACGGTTTCCAAAGCGCCTTTGCAAAAGAAAATTGTACGCAGATCATTATCATCATACCAATGTTCATTCTCATCATGAAAAACATACTTGCGCCTGAAAAAATCTTCATTGTCTAAAAAATAAACCTGCAATCTTGCATTAGGCAATGAAGCTACTTTTATCTGCAGCGGATAATCATCATTATCAATGGAGACATTAATACCGGATAATCTTACCACTTCATGCAACCTGTGCCGTCTTTCATTAATTACTCCAAAACGCGGCATAATGCAACGAACTTCATAATCGTTATCATTGCATTTAATCGCAAGCTTATTAACAATTTCGGCAAATTCAGTTAGCTCAAGGTATGGCGACATCTCCGTGGCTATAAATAAAATTCTTTTCTTTGTTGACATTAAAAAACCTTTTTTTACCTGACGCAAAAAAAATAAAGAGTGCAAAAGTAAAGAAATGCTTTGGAAAATGAATGTTTTAAGCGTTTGAGCGCTGTTAAATCCCTGCAATGATATTATTTAAAACCACCACACACCTGCAAAAACATCTGCAAAAATTACATACTGAAAATGTAACTGTTGGCTTTGTGCCCACAATGGGAGCGTTGCATTCAGGGCACCTTTCTTTAATTAATGAATGCAAAAAACAATGCGATATTACGGTATGCAGCATCTTCATAAATCCAACTCAATTTAATGATAAAAAAGATTTTGAAAAGTATCCGGTAACCATTGAAAACGATATTTATTTACTCGAAACAAATAAAACCGATATTCTTTTTTTGCCTTCTGTTGAGGAAATATATAACGAAGGTTTGCATCAGCTTCAGCATTTTGATCTTGGCTATCTTGAAAATATTCTTGAAGGAAAATACAGACCAGGACATTTTCAGGGTGTTTGTAATGTAGTGTACAGATTGCTAGGAAATGTAAAACCTGACACTATTTTTTTAGGCAGAAAAGATTATCAGCAATATTTAATTTTAAAAAAGATGATGCAGGAGTTTTATGCTGATATAAGCATTTATGTTGTTGATATAGCAAGAGAAAAAAATGGTCTTGCTATGAGCAGCCGTAATATGCGTTTAAGTGATGAAGCACGTGTAAAAGCTGCAGCCATTTATAAAACTTTAGAATTTATAAAGCAAAATATTTTTAATATAAATATTGATGAATTAAAAGCGCAGTCAGCAAAAAAAATCTTACAAAGCGGGTTTGAAACAGTTGACTATATAGAGATTTGCGATGCAGAAACTTTATTCCCGGTTACTGAAGTATCTGAAGGGAAAAAATTAATAGTGCTTGTTGCTGCTTATATTGAAGATGTAAGGCTAATTGATAATCTTATTTTAAATTAGTTTTAAATTTTATTAAAATGGCTGAATTAAAAACAAAACAAACTGAAGAAAACGTTACAAAGTTTTTAAATACTGTTGAGGATGAAACAAAGCGCAAAGATTGTTTTGAAATAATTGAAATGATGAAACAGGTTACAGGTTTACCACCTAAAATGTGGGGAACAGCTATCATTGGTTTTGGAAGCTATCATTATAAATACGAAAGCGGCCATGAAGGTGATATGTGTATAATTGGATTTTCCCCGCGCAAACAAAATATAACGTTGTATATTGGTATAAGCAATGAGAATATTCAAAAGCTATTGCCTGATCTTGGTAAACATAGAACGGGTAAAGGTTGTTTGTATATTAACAAACTAAGTGATGTAAATACTGATGTATTGAAGAAAATTATTAAGACTGCATTTGAATACACAAGAGCAAAATAAACATAGTGAATGAATATTGTTGAATAACATTCATGCAGTACAAGGAAGTGTACAACTGTGATGCTATGAAATACTAAAGCTCGTTTTATAAAAATTCTCCTTATTATCTTCGCGCACTATGACACAAGAAAAACTTACAGTTTTGCGGTCCCGGCTATCCGGGATAAGGAGGTTTCTTTGACGTTGATAACCGCACACAAAAAATAGAAGCTGACAGGCAACTCTCACTTTCACCCGGATTCTGGAACGATAATGAACGTGCCACCGGCATTATGAAAGAAATTAAAACCAATGAATATTGGCTGAAATTATTTAAGCATGTTGAAATTGCAGTAGAAGATTTTGCCGTTTTGTTTGATTTTTGGAAAGCCGGCGATGCCAGCGAAGAAGAAACAAAACAGTCTTACGAAAATGCAATATCCATGCTTGATGAAGCGGAGTTTAAAAGCACATTGAACCAACCTGAGGATGAGTTGCCGGCAGTGCTGCAGATTAACCCCGGTGCCGGTGGTACAGAAAGTCAGGATTGGGCAGAAATGCTTTTGCGTATGTATAGAATGTATGGTGATAAACAAGGCTGGAAAGTTACAGAAATTGATTACCAGGAAGGTGATGGTGCAGGTATTAAGGCAGCAACACTTCAGTTTGATGGACCTTTTGCGTATGGATTTTTAAAAGCAGAAAGCGGCGTGCATCGTTTGGTAAGAATTTCTCCGTTTGACAGTAATGCAAGAAGACATACATCTTTTGCAAGCGTTTTTGCATATCCTTTAATTGATGATACAATTGAGATAAATGTAAATCCTGCAGATCTCGAATGGGAGTTTTATCGCAGCGGGGGTAAAGGTGGTCAGAATGTAAATAAAGTAGAAACAGCAGTTCGTTTAAAGCATATTCCATCTGGTATAATTGTTGAATGTCAGCAAAGCAGAACGCAGGGGGAGAATCGTGAGCTTGCTTTAAAAATGTTGAAGAGTCGTTTG
>JBDTLW010000017.1:0-11305 GCA_039934575.1 Parafilimonas sp.
CTTTCCTGAGAGATACAAAATCAAAAAATAAAAAAATAATTTTTTTTGGTGATTCCATAACCCAGGCGGGCATGCTGCAGGGCGGCTATATCTCTTTACTGAAAAATATTCTGGCGCGGCAAGGCATACTCAATTACGATATTATTGGAGCCGGAATTAATGGCGATAAAATTTATGATCTGTATTTGAGAATGCGAGAAGATGTAATTATTCAATCACCAGATATTACAGTAATATGGATTGGCGTAAATGATGTATGGCACAAAAGCACGAATGGCACAGGAACGGATGCAGATAAGTTTGAAAAATTTTATACCGCTGTTATTAAAGAATTACTTGCAAGTAAAATTAAACTGATGCTGGTAACACCAGCAGTGATCGGTGAAAAAAATGATCACAGTGATCAGCAGAATATTGACCTGAATACATACGCACAAATTATAAGAGACATTGCCAAAGATTATAGTCTTGCTGTATGTGATCTTCGTGCCATATTTCATTTGTATGAAATGAATAACAACTTATCTGATACTGATAGCGGAATACTTACGACTGACGGTGTGCATCTGAATGCTGCAGGTAATAAACTTGTTGCAGAAGAAATGTGGAAAGTGCTTAAAGAAATATGATCATTGTTGTTGAAAAGTTGATTGACCCGTATTCTGTTTAAAAAACTGAACATTTTTTTCACCTGGCATTAATGCGCCTAAACCATCAGTCCATGCAAACGAATTTAAAGGGTACATATTAATGAAAATTGGATTGCCGCCAATGCCAATTTCGGGTGCATCAGCAAATATTCTCAGTATCTCTTTTTTACCGGCTTTATGCTTAAATCCTCCAATAAAATTTATTGCAGTTTGCATACGCGAATTTGCATCAAGCTGTATCATATCACTTGTCGCTATTTTGCTTCCGTTGGATTTAACTGTTAATCTTGACTTAGGTATATGAGCCAAATATGGCGACCATAAATTTAATGGAAGTGCATTTAAAGTCCAGTCTGTATCTCCTGATAATTTTATTTCTGCTATCTCTTTGTAGCCATTATTAATAGAATCATTTTCCGGGTTCTGAAACACTAAATGTGGTATATTATTTACAAGACACATTGGTTGAGCGGGCACTACATTAATGGGGCTAAACGAATGATATACTTCATCATCTGTTCTGTACAGCAATCCTGTAAGATTCAACCGGGCAATGGATCCTGATGTGCTGTTGTCAACTGCATTATAAAATATTTGCATGGGCATTGTAAAGCCATTTCCATCAACCTCACCAATGCCAACTAATCCCATTTGCCCAGAGGCATGATTAACGGCAACACCAATATGCGGAGAATAAGCATATTGAATAAGCGGATATTCTGCAGAAAAATAAGCATCCTCAATTACAATATGCTGTGATGAAACTATTTGATACGATGCAGAAGAAGTGTTGCCATTTGTAATAAACGTTTGCTGAGTAACTGGCGGTAAAATATTTGTTTCCACTGTTACAATTCCATCGCTTTCAAACAATACAGATTTATCGGCTGATGTTTTTTCAGCAGCAATGGGTTTTGATATTATTTCTTCTTTTTTGCATCCCTGAAAAAGGAGAAGAAATAAAGAGATGAAAATGAAAATACGCGTGATATTTTGCAGAAATACCCTTGCTTTGAAGAAGTAATTTTTCATTACAGAATTTGGATTTGATCTTCGAAATATTATTCTAAAATAGTGAATTATAAACATTCAGATAAATAATAACATAACAAAGTTCAAGCCTATTCTTTTTCCACTATCTCAAAATGCCGTGTAACTGATTCTCCATTCCCGTCAACAACAGTTAATGTATGTTTCCCGGGCGAAGGATTTACAGCCATTTGATGAAAATTTTCTGTTTCACCAATATATATATCATCCAAACTCCAAAATAATTTTGTTTGATTATTTCTTGTTGTAACATTAAAAACTGTTCTTCCCTTTTCACCGGTTATTTCTTTCGGCACAAAAATTTTTGCACCTTCCTGCGGATACACAATTTCAAATGCAGCTTGTAATTCATTTGTACAACCGCTCATAAATGGCGGCAAGGTTTTATAATCTGCATGACGTTGTTTATAAAAATATTCCATTGTTGGTGGTAAAACAAACCATGATTGATGGATCATCTCAGATGGAGAAACGCAATTACTTGTTACACGATATGTACCTGTTTTATCAAAATGAATGATATGGTGATAGGGACAAACCGGTGCTTGTTGTGCGTGCACAGAAACAAGCATTGTATCAACATCAGTGCAATACGGCCCGGCTTTAAAACCAGATTGATGACAAACGGGTAAATACATAAAATCATATTGCGGCGCGGCAAACCATTTTGATGTTGGCAACGTTCTGAAAATATCAAACATGATTGGCGCTGCAGTGTTGATGCCTGTAAGATCAGGTCTGCCTTCGCCGGTTGTATTACCTACCCAAACTATTACACAATATTTTGGCGTAAAACCAACAGCCCATCCATCTCTGAAACCAAAGCTGGTACCGGTTTTCCACGCAATGCGCTGTGCAGATTGAAACATATTCCACAAGCCTTCTTCTCCCGGACGCATTACTTCATTCATGGCATTAAAAGTCTGCCATAAAGATGTATAATCAAATAAAGAAGTTGACAGTTGATTGTTGACAGATGACAGCTTATTTACTGTCAACTGCGATCTGTCATCTGTCAACTCATACTTAGGCATAAACCAATCCTCCTCATTCCACTTGCCTTTATTTTTTTGCTGATGTACATACATTCTTGCCATGCTGCTATACACACCGCATAATTCATAAGGAGAAATTTCACAACCGCCTAAAATCAAACTCATACCATAAAAATCTGCCGGATGATTGAGCGTTGTAAAACCGCATTGATGCAGCACATTATAAAATCTTTGATAACGATATTGCTGCAACATTTTTACTGCAGGAATATTTAAGCTTCTTGCCAGCGCACGGTTTGCAGGCACGGCGCCATCATAACCCAAATCAAAATTTTCGGGTGCATAACCATTTATTTGTGTTGGAATATCAGGCACTAATTGTTGCGGCAACATCTTTCCTTCACTTAATAATGAAGCATAGAGCAATGGCTTCAAAGTACTGCCTGGACTGCGTTTGCTGGCAAGTACATCCACATGACTTTCTAAAGAAGAATCTTGAGGCTCATAAATATTTCCGAGGTATGATAAAATATTTCCGCTCTCCACATCAACAACCATGGCTGCAGCATTATTTATCTGGTTTGATCTTAATTGCTGATGATGCTGATACAAAATATTGTTTACCTGCATCTGCAATTGCATATCAATTGTTGAGCGAATACCTGTTGAAATATTTTCTTTTGAATTTTGTTTTGCAGCAGCAACATCTTTTTTAAATCTTTCCAGCAAATGCGGAGCAAGCTGGGGTAAAGGTTTGGGCGCACCGGGCAAAGGCTCCAATTTTGAAAGCTGTGCCATACTTGAATCAATAATATTTGCAGCAACTAATTTATCGAGCAGAAAATTTCTCTTGCGCAAGAGTTCCTGTTGATTTTTTCCGGGATGAACCAACGAAGGTGCATTTGGCAATACAGCGAGCGAAGCCGTTTCACCCCAACTTAGATCTTCAGGGCTTCTTCCAAAATATCTCCATGCCGCTGCATCTAATCCAACCACATTACTTCCAAATGGTGCGTTAGAACTATATAATGCAAGAATAGTTTTTTTATGATGTGTACATTCTAAGCGTAGAGCTAAAATGCTTTCTATTATTTTATTAAAAATGTTACGACTTTTTGCACCCCGACTCATGCGTATTACCTGCATGGTTAGTGTGCTGCCACCGCTTACAACAGTTTTGCCTTTTATATTTTGAAATACAGCTCGGCTCAATGCAACCGGATCAACACCGGGATGATAAAAAAATCTTTTGTCTTCAAATGTTGTTATACATTTTGAAAATTTATCAGGCACATCTGCATCAAAAGGAAAACGCCATTGCCCGTCTGCTGCAATAGAAGCGCTTAAAAGATTTCCATCTTTATCTTCTAAAATATAACTGGTGGGTGCAACAAATAAATGAGCAGGCAAACAGAAACAAAACCAAATAAACAATATCAGCGCAATGCTGTATAAAAATTTCTTTTTCGCTGATATTTTTCTTAACTTTTTTTTAATGTGCAACACAACGTGTACGAAAATACAGACAAAAAAAATCCCGTCATGAAGACGGGGCTAATACAATATAGGGCTTCACATAAATATTTTATGCTTCATACATTAACTCTGCATCGTCATCCATATTATTGAATTTATCTTTTGCCTGGTTAACGAGACCACTCGCTTTGTCTTTTACTTTATGATATGTATCAGATACATTATCAGCAAAATCTTCATAGCTGTCTTTAATGCCTTGTGCTCTTCTTGTAATTTTTCTGCGTGTGGCTTCGCCACTGTCAGGTGCAAATAAAACACCAAGCAAAATACCAACAAGCACGCCGTTTACAAATGTTTTGAAATGCATAAATAGTTTTTTAGATGAATAATTATTTAAAAATAAAACTTATTTCAGCAATTAAAATTCAGCCTCAGTCTTTGATACAGGGTGTTTTATTATAAACCTGAAAATATACCCGCTAACACAAAGGCAGGCAATGCCTATTAATAAAGTTATCATTTTTTTTAAATTTAATTATACTGAGTATTGAAAATTCTATGCCGAAAGAACATGAGTATTGCAAAAGCTGCTAAAACAGTATGGAAGAAAATTTTTGGGAAAAGCCATCTACATTATTTGTGAATAAAACAAACAAAAGAATGCGTTTGCAATTTTAAAAGCATGAAATTTTTTTCTTCACTAACCCTGCCGGCACGGATCAAGGTTAACTTCATCAATTCATCTCAGTTTGTAATACAGTGTTTTTATATGCACTTCTCTGATCATTATAATTTTTAGCGGCTGCAATAAACTCTACAAATAAAGGCGCAGGATTTTCTACTGTGCTTTTTAATTCAGGATGATATTGAACGCCTATAAAAAACGGATGATCTTTTACTTCAACAATCTCAACCAAACCATTATCAGGATTAATGCCGCTTGCAATCATTCCGTTTGCTTCAAACTGATCAAGATAATTATTATTAAATTCATAGCGGTGGCGATGTCGTTCACTTATTAATGTTTTATTATAGATCCGGTGTGCTAAAGTGCCGGGTTTTATTTCGCAAGGATAAGCTCCTAAACGCATACTGCCGCCCATCAGTTTAATTTTCTTTTGCTCCTCCATCATGTCAATAACGGGGTCAGGGGTTTGCGCATCCATTTCTGTTGAATGTGCTTTTTCCATACCTAAAACATTGCGGGCAAATTCAATGGTTGCCATTTGCATTCCTAAGCAAATTCCGAAGAACGGTAAATTATGTTCGCGTGCATACTGCACTGCAATTATTTTTCCTTCAATGCCACGTTTTCCAAAACCGGGGGCAACCAGTAAGCCATCAAGTGTTTCCAGTTTCTCTTGTACGTTGTGTTTGTTTATACCTTCACTATGCAGATCTATTACCTGTACTTTTACTTCATTCATTGCGCCTGCATGTATAAAACTTTCCAGTATTGATTTGTATGCATCCTGCAGCTCAACGTATTTTCCAATTAAACCAATATTCACTTTGCTCTTTGGATATTTTAATTTATCAAGAAAAGCTTTCCATTTACTTAAATCAGCTTCAGGAACTAATGTTGTATTTAATTTTCTTAAACAGATTATATCGAGTTTTTCGCGCAGCATTGCCAATGGCACTTCATAAATTGTAGAGGCATCTATAGCTTCAATAACTGCTTCCTGTTTTACATTACAAAACAAAGCGATCTTTCTTTTCAGATCATCATTTAAAGGTTCTTCTGTTCTGCAAACAATAATATCAGGATGCACACCGGTTTCGCTCAACATTTTTACGCTATGCTGTGTGGGTTTTGTTTTTAATTCTTTTGCTGCACGCAAATAAGGAATTAATGTAAGATGAATAACGCACACATCACCTTCAGGCAACTCCCATTGTAACTGGCGCACCGCTTCAATAAATGGAAGGCTTTCAATATCACCAACTGTTCCACCAATCTCCGTTATTACAATATCATAATTACCATCGTTGCCCAACAATAGCATACGGCGTTTAATCTCATCTGTAATATGGGGAACAACCTGCACCGTTTTTCCTAAAAAATCACCTGCACGCTCTCTGTCAATAACCGTTTGATAAATTCTTCCGGTTGTTACATTATTTGCCTGCGATGTAAAAATATTTAAGAACCGTTCGTAATGTCCAAGATCCAAATCGGTTTCTGCGCCATCTTCAGTTACATAGCATTCACCATGTTCATAAGGGTTTAATGTACCCGGATCAATATTAATATAAGGATCTAATTTTTGTATCGTTACTCTGAAACCCCTTGCCTGTAAGAGTTTTGCAAGCGAAGCGGCAATTATGCCTTTTCCTAAACTGCTGGTTACACCGCCGGTAACAAAAATATATTTAGCCATAAATAAAATGTTTATAATTTTTTGTTCTTTATAATGAGATCGGTTTTATTACATATCAATTTCTAAATAAAAAATAATCCTTATTCAATAAGGAAAATCTCTAAAACATTCGCTATAGCTGCATCACAGATAATACAAATGTTTACAACAACAAAAAAGAAAACCTGCACATCAATCCTGTGTTTAGTTTTCAATCTATATTATTCTATTGATTTTTTCCGGTGACCGGAGAGATGAAATTTCTCAGTGGTCATGCAAAGCTAAAATATATTTTCCGCCCTTCGAAATTTCGATTGAAAAAGTGGAAAAATTTTTATTCTCTTTATGAAATCACACAGATGCTTTTTGCTTTCTTACCTTTGCAACCCAAATTAATTTTTCACCATAAAATATTACTAATGAAAATTACTGTTGTAGGCGCTGGTGCTGTTGGTGCAACCTGCGCTGATAATATTGTGCGTAAAGAATTAGCACATGAAGTTGTATTGCTTGATATTAAAGAAGGTATTGCCGAAGGAAAAGCGCAGGATATGATGCAAACCGCAGCCCTGCTTGGTTTTGATACACGGGTAAGCGGCAGCACAAATGATTATTCAAAAACTGCCGGCAGTAATGTAGTGGTTATTACTTCGGGTTTACCACGCAAACCCGGTATGACGCGTGAAGAACTTATTGGCACAAATGCAGGTATTGTAAAAAGTGTTGTTGAAAATATATTGAAGCATTCTCCTGATGCGATCATCCTGATCATCAGTAACCCGATGGATACCATGGCATATCTCGCATTAACGTCAAGTAAACTGCCTAAGAACCGTATAATAGGAATGGGCGGCGCTTTAGACAGTGCACGTTTTAAATATCAATTAAGCCAGCAGCTTGGCTGCAGCCCTGCAGATCTGAATGCAATTGTTGTAGGAGGTCATGGTGACACTACTATGATTCCACTGATCCGTTTAGCAACATGGAATAGTGTGCCGGTTACAAATTTTTTAAGTGATGAACAACAGCAACAAATTGTAAATGCAACTATGGTTGGCGGTGCAACACTTACAAAACTTATTGGAACTTCTGCATGGTATGCACCCGGCGCAGCAGGCGCTGCATTGGTTGAAGCAATTGTAAGAGATGAGAAAAAATTATTCACCTGTTGCGTTTATCTTGATGGCGAATTTGGACAACAGGATATTTGTATGGGCGTGCCTGTTGTGATAGGAAAAAATGGATGGGAAAAAATTGTTGAACTTGATTTGAATGAAGCGGAAAAAACTGCATTTAATAAAAGTGCAGATGCAGTTAGAAATATGAATGATGTGCTGAAGACTTTATAAATAGATTTATATTTATTTGATAATGCCGCACTATTTTAATGCGGCATTTTTATTTTTATCATGCCTCAACGTTATTTAATACAATGTATGAATGTTACTTTTTGGCTGCTATGTAAACCGAAAAGAATTAAAAAATAAAACAACTAAATGTTTGGCGCAAACAATTGTTAAATTTTTTTTGTAGAAAAAACCGCTTCGCTTTATAAAATAATATCAACCTGGTTTAATTGCCCTTTAATATATTTATGCTGATTTATTAATAGCATCAAAATGAAAAATTTAAAGATCGCTTCTGCGCAGTTTGAACATAAAAGTGGTGATAAGGAATATAATCTTTCAGTTATAAGTTCGCTTTCAAAAAAAGCAAAAAAACAAGGTTCGGATATTATTGCTTTTCATGAATGCTCCATCACCGGTTACAGTTTCGCACGTCATCTTTCCAAAAAACAAATGCTTGAGCTTGCAGAATTTATTCCCGAAGGCGAAAGCATTTTAAAGCTTACACAAATAGCTGCACAAAATAATATTGTTGTGCTTGCCGGTCTTTTTGAGAAAGATGAAAACGACAATGTATTTAAAGCTTATGTATGTATTGATAAGAAAGGGCTGATTGCAAAATTCAGAAAGCTGCATCCCTTTATCAATCCGTATTTAACACAAGGAAATGAATATTGCGTCTTTGAATTGTTTGGCTGGAAGTGCAGCATTCTTATTTGTTATGATAACAACATAATTGAAAATGTTCGGGCGGTAAAACTGCTTGGCGCAGATATAATTTTTATGCCGCACGTTACTATGTGTACGCCGTCAACACGCCCTGGAGCAGGATTTATAGACCCGGCACTTTGGAAAAACCGAGAAGCAGACCCTACTTCTTTGCGATTGGAATTTGATGGCATGAAGGGAAGACAATGGCTGATGAAATGGTTGCCTGCAAGGGCGTATGATAATGCTGTATATGCAATTTTTTCAAATGCTATTGGCATGGATGATAATCAACTAAAAAATGGTTGTTCTATGATCATTGATCCGTTTGGAGATATTATTGCAGAATGCAGAACATTGGGCGATGATATTACTGCAGCTATCATTACTGCAGATAAGCTTACAAATGCCGGAGGATATCGGTATCTAAAAGCCAGAAGACCTGAATTATATAAAGATATTATCGGGCAACCGCATACCGCCGAACAAAAAGTAGTGTGGTTAGAGCAGTCAGGAAAGTCAGTAAATCAATAAAGATTCTTTATACTACTTCAACAAATTTTCATTGAACAGTTTTAATATTCGCTTGTATTCATCTGTCCAACTGCTGGGCTCAACAAAGCCATGATCTTCTAAGGGATACACTGCAAGTTCCCAATTATCTTTTCCAAGTTCTATCAATCGCTGCACAAGACGCACATCATCCTGAAAATGGACATTCTGATCAACCATACCATGACAAATAAGTAAATGATTTTGCAATCCGTTTGTAAAATTTATTGGTGATGAACGCGCATACGCAATGCTATCTGTAAACGGCTCATTTAAAATGGCAGAAGTATAATCATGATCATAATGCGCCCAATCTGTTACGGAGCGTAATGCCGCACCGGCTTTAAATACAGTTGGTTTTGTGAACATTGCCATCAGCGTCATAAAGCCGCCATAACTTCCGCCATACATACCAATGCGTGTTGAATCTATATCAAGATTTTTTGTGAGATAACGCGCCGCATCAACTTCATCATCCAAATCTTTTCCACCCATATACCGGTAAATCCCAACACGCCAATCTCTGCCATAACCTGCACTGCCGCGATAATCAATATCCATTACTGTATAACCTTTATCAGCCAATAAATTATTAAACAGCATTTCGCGGAAATAATAACTCCACCAATAATCTTCGTTTTGTAGATAACCTGCGCCATGAACAAAAATTACAGCAGCATTATTTTTTGTTCCGGGTTTGGGTTCATAAATACGTGCATGCACATCAGCACTATCTCTTGCTTTGAATGTAAAAATTTTTGTATCGCGCCATGGATATGATCTGAATGAATCACTCATAGCTTTATTGGTAAGTTGCTTTGATTTTGTATTTGATTTCAATTCCTGCAAATACAATTCCCATGGTTTGGTTTGATAAGAATAACGATACGCAATATATTTTTCATCAGGCGATAAAGACATTTCATAACCGCCGGTTAATGTGGTTAGTTTTATTTTATTGCTGCCATCAGTATTAATGCGGTAAATATTTTGCTTTGCCGCATCATCTTCATTTGTGATGGTGTAAAAATATTTTTTGTCTTTGCTAAGAACAGCTTTTTGAATTTCATAATTACCGTTTGTAATTTCACTTCCCTGGTGAGTATCTATATTATATACATACAAATGTGAAAAGCCGGTTCTTTCGCTTTGAAAGTAAATTGTGTTAGAGTTTATCCAGCCAATATTTGCAGGTTCAAGCCAGGCAATGCCCGGTCCGGCAATCCATGCACTGTCGTGCTGGCGGTTTATTAAAGTCAAGCTGCCTGTTTCAGCATTTAATTGCATTATCCATCGATCTTTATTATCCGCTGAAAAAATATCAACAATGCATGCAGTTGCCTCATCATTCCATAACACACTTTGTACAAATACTTTTCTTTGAGTTGTATTTGAATCTTCAGATTCAGAAGGATAAAACTTTTTATATTCCGGTATTAAATTGATGTAAGGAATAGAATCTGTTGAAACTTTGATAACCGTGTCTTTCAGTTTATCAAAAACATAAAAAGAATAATCACCTTCTGGTCTTCCGGCTTTACTACGCGATGGAATTTCTTTTGTATAACCCTCCAGTGTAACATAGGATGGAACAATGGTTTCTTTTGCCTCATCATTCCTTTCATATAAATTGTATGATATAAAACGTCCGTCAGGACTAATAGTTAAATTCTGCAATTCTTTATTATTAATATAAATGATACGCAGTGTTTTATTTTCTTTATTATCTGCAAGAAATTTTTTTCTTGCATCAGTTTTATCTTTTCTTTCTTTAATTACAGAAGAAGTTTGCAGTGCTTCTTCGTCAAGCCATTTTTGCTGCGGCGATAAATTTTCATTTTTGGCAGGTGCATTACTGTCTTCAAAATGCGCTAACTGTTCGGTGTTGCCCGTAACGGCATTCCATGCATACAGGTCATAGTTCGATTCATAAACGATAATATTATCATCCTTCAGAAAAACAGGATTCGTTTCCTCAGCGGCAGTTTGGGTAATGCGCAGTATATTTTTTGTTGCGGTATTAAGCAGGTAAACATCGTTGTTGTGTATGAATGTAATTTTGGTTTTTGATGTATTGTATTTGCCGTTAGAAATATCTTCTGCAAGTGCAGCATCAATAAATGTAGAATTAACAATTTTAGCGTTTGCAACCTGGTATGAATAGA
>JBDTLW010000018.1:0-11104 GCA_039934575.1 Parafilimonas sp.
TTGCCATATACGCTGCAGATGCATGCGGAATAGCATAATGCACATGCAATAAATCGAGATCGTGATTCTGAATTACATCAACCATTGTACCTGCAAGTGCAAGCTCGTATGGCGGAAAATCAAACAAAGGATATGAAGGCACACTTACCTCATGATAAAAAATATTTGCGCTGAAAACATTTAACCTCACGGGTTGCTGGTAAGTAATAAAATGAACATGATGACCTTTATCAGCAAGCGCTTTTCCAAGCTCCGTGGCTAAAACTCCGCTTCCTCCAAATGTGGGATAACAAACAATTCCTATTCGCATGAAATCTTTTTAGCAAAGTAACAATGTAATGACAATAAAGTTTGAACCGTTTGTAAAGAATGCATTAAGCTATGGTTTATGCATAGAAAATTGCATCTTTAAATCATAATCTGCCGTTGATAAGGTTTTCCCCATTTTCCCCAGTCTTTCATAAAATCTTGCAAAGTTTCAAGCAATGCTTTTGAAGTAGTTTTCTTGCCTTTTACGGGAGGTTGTAATTCAGCATCACTAATATTATCTGTATAAATCTTTGTGGCAAACCATGTAATATGCTCATGCGGCAGTGCAAGACCAAGTATCATACCCGGCAACCCATTAAAAGATTCGGGACCGCCGCTTGTGGTAATTTCATCTGTATAATAAGCAACCACATAAATTGAATCCATAATAAGCGCATTGGCACGCCTGCATTGAAAACCGGCAATGTTGCGCATTTCATCTGTTATCTTCCATTTAATTTTTCTTGTGCTGTCATTCACCAGAAAAGTTTGTTCATAAACATGTTTCTGCGCAACACTTAAAGAGTCTTTAAGATTTGTATAAACAACATTATCTTCTGCAGGTAGCTGGCGCAATTTATTATTCTCCGGATTATCACGTCCCGGTTTATACAGCGTTTTATTACCATCAAATTCAAGATTGAAATAAGTTGTTTTAAATTTTGGTGTCATCTTTTTTTCAAGAGATGCCCATCCATCATCATCATCGCCAAGCTGTTCATCAATAATAGCATATAAACTAATTTTCTTTTCAAATTCTATTCTTCCCTGCGAAAGAAAAACAGCATTCTGTGCATGTGTGTTTTTTGCAAACAGTAAACAACACATCAGTATGTACATTAAATATTTCATTGCTGCTTTGTTTATTCGTTTTCTCCGGGAGCTTTTGTTCCGGTTTTATTAAAATTCCAGGTTACAGATAAAAGAAAGAATCTTTTAATAGTACTGTATGTATTCTCTGAAATAAAATTGCTTGTTACTGTTCTGTTGAAACCAATGTTTTGATCAAGCAGATCATGCCCCGTTATTTTCACAAGCAATACATCTTTTTTTGTGAACGTTCTTCCAATCCAGGCATTCCAGAAAATAACATTTACATTATTATCAAATACAGAAGTTTTTTGCTTCAGGTTAAAATCACAATCTGTTTGTATCTGATATTTCTTTGCAAAATAAACATGAAAACTGGGGTCAACATCAAACGACCAATAATGGGTTTTTATATTTTGCTGAATGGACGATATACTTGTTGTATAGGTTACTGAAGGATTTAAATTTATATCATATTTTTTTTCTTTGCTTTTATAAAATCCTATCCCAAAAGTATAATCGTTGTTTTGGGTAGCATTAAATATATTGTTTACAATGTTTGCATACCGGCTAAAGTTTACATCTGAAAAACTGTTCACATTCATATCAAGTTTTTTCAGTTTAAATCCATAACTAAGATGTAGCCCATACGATCTGTTGCCATCAAGATTTACATATTGATTGATAGTTCTTCCAAATGAATCAACATACGATCTGGTTGAAATGTTGTTTACAGCAAATCTTGAATTTATTCCTGCATAAATGTATTGGTCAGAAAGCACTTTATAATCAGAAAAACCTACGCGCATATTATTTTGAAAAGCCGGTTTTAAAGAAGGATTTCCAACAGTAATATTTAAAGGATCTGTATTAGTTAAAACAGGTTGTATTTGATTAATGTCAGGCTGCTGTGTATATCCATTGTAATAAAATGAGAGCCTTCTTCGTGGTGTAAACTGGTAAGATAAATTTGCCAGCGGATAAAAGTTTATAAACTTCCTGGTAAGCACCGAGTCGTTAAATTTATTTGTTTGATGAAAAGCAGAATAACCAATATCTGATCCAAAATTCAATTTAAATTTCTTTTGAAATAAATTATAACTAATGCCGCCGCTGTTTGTAAGAATATTAAACTTGTAATGATTGCTGTATAAACTGTCAAGCTCAGAATATTTTCCATCAGTTCCTTTGTTGTAAGAATTAACCAGCGACTCACTATTGCTCACGTTTAAACCATAATTAAAAACCAGTGAAGACACTTTACTTAAAGGCTCGGTATAGGTTAATTTGGAATTAAAAGAAATGCCTTTTCCATCATTCTTTTTATATTGATCTGTAATCGTATCGTTCACCAAAGCGCCTTTCAAATAGTAATTATTGCCGGAATATAAATTGCCTTCAGAAGAATTATTTTTATACTCTTCTCTTAAATTAAACGAAAGCGTTCTGCCTTTCTTTTTAAACTTTTTCTTCCACAATACATTACTGTTGAAGCTTGTGTTATCGCCTGTGGTTGATGTATTGCGACGCGCATTATTTACCAATGCACTATCGCTTGCTCTTGCTTCTGATGAATCTAAAAGATTAGTGATCTTATGATCAACACCACCATCAACAGAAATTTTTAGGGATGATGAAGAATCAAATTGAAATTCATAACTGCCGTTAACCCGGTTACGAAAAATTTGATTGGAAAACTTTTGTTTATCACTATTAAAATAAAATGTGTCAGGCAATATGATTTGTGAACGTGTAGTGCTTGCCCCGTTTACATGCAAATCCAAAATTTTATAATTAGCGTTTAATGACTGTTTATCATCATCCCATTTATTATTATAATGCAAGCCTCCTGATTGAACAAGCGGAATGCCCTGACCATTATATCTTCCATCCCATGAATCAAGCTGATCACCACTTGATGTTATATAAATACCACCACCATCTTCACTCACATCCGCATTGGCAAAAGGGTTGTCGCCATAACTATTCTGATCCTGCCAGTTGAGCCCTGAAGTACCTGTGTTTGAAAGAATACCATATACCGCAAATTTTTGTTTGCCCTTAAACCTGTTAAACATTAACTGGCTGTCATGATATCCATCAGTACCTGCACCTGCATTAGCTTTTCCAAAATAGCCATTCTTCTTACTGTCTTTAAGTTTTAGATTAATTGTTTTTTGCTTTTGCCCGTCATCAATACCTGTAAAAGCTGCCTGGTCACTTTGCTTATCATATACCTGCACTTTATCTACCATATCGGCACGCAGGTTTTGGGTTACCAAAGTAGGATCATCACCAAAAAATTCCTCACCATCAACTAAAATCTTTTGAACTTTCTCACCCTGTGCAGTTATATTTCCATTTTTATCAACCTGTATTCCGGGCAATTTTTTGAGAAGGTCTTCAACATTGGCATTTGGTTGCACTTTAAAGCTATCGGCTGCAAATTCTGTTGTATCGCCTTTTATTTTAATTGAGCCGGCAGCACTTCTGACAATCACATCTTTTAAAAGATTTGCCTTAAGCGTAAGTATTATTTTACCTAAATTATTTTGTGAAGAATCAGTAACAGATAATTCATCTACAAAATCTGCATATCCCGGATATGTTATCAGCAAAACGTATTTACCGGAATCAAGGTTTTTAAATATAAAATTTCCTTTCTCGTCGCTTCTTGTAAACTTATACAGAATAGAATCTTTTGCGCGCAGCAAACTTATTGTTGAATTGTAAAGATTTTGTTGGCTTGCTGTATCAGTTATAATACCTTTTAAACTTGCTTTTTGTGCTGCGGTTGAAAATCCAATCAATAAAAAAAATAGCGGAGTAAAATATTTTTTCATTTAGCGACAGGTAATTCACTTTCAAAAATGAAAGTAAATGCTTAAAAAAAAATGTTAATCATTCTAATCTTTTATTAAAGGTTAATGAATCATTCAAAAGGCACATTCAAATTTATTTGTATTATTTTTTTATGTGAACGAATAATATTTATTGATTTATATTTTCAAATTTATCTTCTACGATTATTTTTATATGATGTATTAATCATGAAGAAATTTTTTTCAAAATTTTTACACTTTTACCTAACATTTTTGCTTCAATCAAAAGATAAATTTTATTATGAAAGTTTGCCAACTCTGTAAATATTGTAATTTACCCGCCCTTAAAGTTTTAAAACTTTTATAAACAAGTCAATTTATTTTGATGTGTTTATTTAAAATTTTCCATAAATATTTGCACATGAAAATGAATAAATGTTTAAGCTGCTCAGTGGTTTTTGTTTTATTAATATCTCATGCCTTTGCGCAAACAAAAAAATTTGATACCACGGTAAAAATGGGCGATAACGGTTATCGTGTTGAATGCAGCAATAAAGCTGCTGATGAAAACTATGTTACCGTTTCTCTTATAGGGCTCAGATTAAGCGGTAATAATCCAACATTCAAAATATATGGTCGTGTTATGAAAGCATTTACAGATGATTTTAATAATGACGGTCACCCCGATCTGGCTATATGTGTGTATAATGGAACTAATAATGAAATAGGAACAATTGCATGTCTCTCATACACTGCAGACAAATCTTTAGTACCAATTTATTTTCCTGATATTTATCTTGATGCAAAATTGCGTGAAGGATATAAAGGATATGATGAATTTTCTGCATTAACAGGAACCTTGTTACGAAAATTTCCAATTTATCTTACCGGTGATGAAATGGGCAAGCCAACAGGCGGCACGCGTACCATACAATATAATGTTGCAACAGATCAGGGCCGTTTAAGTTTTAAAGTATTGAGGTCATTTGATGTAAAGCAGTAACAAATTAAAGAAGGGCATCAGCTTTTCAGTAACTGCTTCCCACGTACAATTAATTTATATCCGCGCCTGCGCAAAGAAATTTCGCGCTTATAAATATCTTCTTCGCGATTGCGTTTTCTGTATGCGGCAAACACATCCTGCGGCGTTAATACACCAATTACTTTTTTCTTATTATCCTTGTCAACAACAGGTAAAAAATTTACTTTAAACCTGTGCATCACATCAACCGCAAAACTTACCTGGCTCTTATTATATACATAAATATTTTTGCTTGTTACCAGTTTGCTCACCGGTGTTGCATCATCTTTAGTTTCCAGTATTGTTCTTACTATTACTATGCCCATCAGGTTTTCGTTTTCGTCAACAACAGCAAGGCATTTAGGTAAATTTTCAGTCAAATGTTTTTCTATCCAATGCTTTATTTCTGCCACTGTATTATCACCGCTTAATACCGGCGGGTCTTCCTGCATTACTGATTCTACAGTTACTCTTTGTAAAATATCTGCTTCATAAGCATTAGGTGTAAATACACCGCGCCGGTTAATTTTTTCAGTCATTATGGTACCATGTTTCATTAAAAAAAATGAAACAAAATATGCAGCAATACAAGCGCCGAGCAAGGGCAATAAGCCATGCGGCTGCATTGTAGATTCAAAGGCAAAAACAATAGAAGTAAGTAATGCTCTTGATGCGCCAGCAAACATAGAAGCCATACCAATTAATGCACAAGTAGGCAGATTTATATCGCTCTCAGGAAAGATATTTTGCACAAACATGCCCAATAAAATTCCAAAGGCACCACCAATAGTCAACAAAGGCGCTAATGTGCCGCCTGATGTGCCGCTGCCTAATGAAATAGACCAGGAAATAAACTTAAGAAAGCATAAACCGAGTATTAAGTTTATAGTAAGCTTTCCTGATAATAATGCCGTGATATTTGTGTAGCCCACACCTAAAGTATAAGGAGCAAAATAACCCACTACGCCAACGGCAACAGCGCCAATGGCAGGCCACCACATCCAGTGCACGGGCAAATGTTCAAAAAAATCTTCAATAAGATAAATACTCTTTGAAACAAATGCTGCAATAACACCAATAGCAGCGCCAAGAATAATATACACAATTAAAGCAACTATTGTTGGCGATGGAATATCGGGCATTGCAAAAACAGCTTCTGTTCCAAACAAAGCAAAATGCATTCCTGCACCTGTAACGCAGGCAAGCGCAACAGGTATAATGGAACGTGGTGAAAATTCAAACAACAATAATTCTATTGCTAATAAAACAGCCGCAAGCGGCGTTCCAAAAATAGCAGCCATACCAGCAGTAGCGCCTGCAGTAAGCATTACTTTTCTTTCGCTGGCAGTGATGTGCATTATCTGTCCGGCAACTGATCCTAATGCGCCGCCCGTTGAAATGATTGGACCTTCTGCGCCAAATGGACCGCCGGTGCCAATAGATATTGCCGCAGAAATTGGTTTTAGAAAAGTTATGATGGGTTTTATTTTGCTTTCGTTTGTTAATACCTGTTCCATTGCTTCGGGTATGCCATGTCCTCGAATGGCTGCAGAACCAAATCTGGCCATCACGCCTACTATCAACCCGCCAATTACAGGAACGATGATAATAAATAATCCTAACTGATTTGTAATTGGTGCAGATGTAAAAGAAATTTTACCATAGAAAGAAATATTGGTAATAAGATAAATTAAAGACACAAGAAATTTTGCGATTAAACCAATAATAATTGCATTTATAATTGCCTGAATACTTAAATAAAAAACTCTTTTATCAACAAGTTGTTTTGTTGGTTCATGTGTTTCTGCCAACGGGGTTGTGTCAAGCGATACTGAAATGGGTATAGCATCTGATTTTTTAGGATTCTTCAATAAATGCATAGAAATTAATTATAAAAGATTTAAGTCTTCGGCCGCAAATTTATTGTCAAAATATTTAAAAGATGTAATGCAGATGTTTCAGGCTTGGTATATTAACCAATTTAAAACGCAAACAATCCAATATAAAAATGACAAAGCGGTTAATGAATGTTAATTTTATATTGATTCAATACATTAAACAACCGCAGAAATATGAAATCATCGGAAGATAAAAAAAATACACAAAAAAAAGAACATGCTCATGTTGCGCCTAAAGAAAAACATGAAGGGAAAAAAAATCAAGATAAATACGAAGACATACATTTTGTTGACAGCACAAAACCGGTTTGGAACTATTCTTTATTCAGTGATGAAGACATAAATAATTTTCAAAACGGAACACATTATCGCTTATACGAATTATTTGGCAACAAGCAGCTTGAAGTATTAAATACTAAGGGTACTTATTTTGCTGTATGGGCGCCAAATGCAACACAGGTAAGCGTTATAGGAAATTTTAATAACTGGAATAATGATGCCCATAAATTATATGTACGTCTTGAATCTTCAGGAATCTGGGAAGGATTTATTCCGGATGTATGGAGCGGTGAAAGTTATAAATATCATATACATGGTTTTCAGGGAATACAGTTGGATAAAGGAGATCCGTTTGCGCATTTATGGGAAAAACGTCCTTTAACTGCATCAATAACCTGGGGTACATTTTATGAATGGGAAGATAAACACTGGATGAAACACCGTAAAAAAAACAATGCACTCACATCGCCGTTTTCTGTGTATGAAGTGCATCTCGCAAGCTGGATGCGGCCTGATAAATTTGATGAAGAAAGTTATAACACGTATGAACAAATAGCCACAAGGCTTGTTCCCTATGTAAAGCAAATGGGTTTTACACACGTTGAATTTATGCCGGTGATGGAGCATCCTTTTGATGGAAGCTGGGGATACCAGGGCACAGGCTACTTCGCTCCTACTTCGCGCTTTGGAAGCCCGCAGGATTTTGCTGCTATGGTTGATGCATTTCATACCGCAGGCGTTGGCGTTTTGCTTGATTGGGTGCCTTCACATTTTCCGTATGATGCACACGGATTATTTATGTTTGATGGTACACATACGTATGAATATGCAGATATGCGTAAGGGCTTTCATCCGGATTGGAATTCTTATATATTCAATTATAAACGCGGTGAAGTAAAAAGTTTTTTAATAAGCAATGCACGTTTTTGGTGCGATCGTTTTCATGCAGATGGTCTGCGTGTTGATGCAGTAAGCTCAATGCTGAAATTAGATTACAGCCGCAAAGCCGGACAATGGGAACCTAATGAATTTGGTGGCAATGGAAATATAGAAGCAATAGCATTTATTAAAGACCTGAATGAAACATTGTACCGCGATTTTTCTGACATCATAACCATTGCTGAAGAAGCAACCAACTGGCCCAAAATCAGCCGACCAACATTTGAAGATGGTTTAGGTTTTGGTATGAAATGGATGATGGGATGGATGCATGATACGCTTGATTATTTTAAGATGGAACCAATGCTGCGTCACTTGCTGCAAAACAAGTTTACATTCAGCATGATGTATTTCTATGATGAAAATTTTATGTTGCCTTTAAGCCATGATGAAGTAGTGCATGGTAAAAGCCCGATGATATATAAAATGCCCGGCGATGAATGGCAGCAGTTTGCAAATCTGCGTTTGTTATACACATATATGTTTACACATCCAGGCGCTAAACTTTTGTTTATGGGTAATGAATTTGCACAAACAAAGGAATGGAATTATAAAAGCGAATTGGATTGGGAACTATTGCAATTTCCAAGTCATGGAGGCATGAAATATTGTGTAGAAAAATTAAATAAACTCTATACGAATGAACCTGCATTATATGAAAAACAATTTGAAGCGGAGGGCTTTGAATGGGGCGATCTTACTAAAGGCAGTAGCGCTGTCATTTCTTATAAACGCATGGGCAAAAACCCTGAAGATGATGTGCTGGTGATATTAAATATGACACCGCTTGTGCATTATGACTGGGAAATATATGTGCATGATAAAGCAGAATGGAAAGAAATATTTAACAGTGATAGCAAAGAGTTTTGGGGAACAGGTGATGTATATAATCCTGATATTAGAATTGAATTAGTTGATGAACCCACGAAAGCATATAAGCTTACTTTGAATTTACCGGCGTTAGGTGGTTTGGTGTTGAGGTAAATTTTTATAAGTATAACTCATTCAGTTTTTTTCTGTTTTCGCTTGGCAAATCTTTTCTTCGGCAGTTTATCTCCAAATAAAACAGCCCATTGCTTAAATCTTTCTGTTCTTTCAAAAATTACTTTAGCCACTGCAATTAATGGCAACGATAAAAACATACCTGGTATGCCGGCAATAGCGCCGCCTACAAAAACGCCTGCAAGACTCGCCAGCGCATTGATCTTCACTTTACCGCCAACAATCCTTGGCATCAAAATATTATTATCTAAAAACTGAACAATAGCTATTGTAATCAATACAGTTATTACGGGGTTTAAATTTGGCGAAGAACTTAACGTTAAAAGCACACCAATTATGTTACCAAATAAAGCACCGATATAAGGAATTAAATTAAGTATGGCAAAAATGATCCCGATGAGTAAGGCATACGGAATTCCTAAAATCAATAAAGCGCCGCCTAATAAAATAGTGATGTATGTTATTTGTATCAGCAGCCCGCCAATGTAACTTTGAATGATAGATTCTGCTTCGCTAATTGATTCACGTACTTTACCTGAGTCTTCCTGCTGAAACCATAAATAAATAAATTTTACAAGGATGTCTTTATAAAATAGAATGAGAAAAGTATAAATAGGCAGTAAACCAAAAAAAATAATTACGGAACCGATAGAGCCTGCTGCACCAGTTAGAATACCACCCAGATAATCTACAGATTTTTGGCTTTGCTGATTAAGGAAAGTTGTTTGTTCCTTAATGGAAACATTCATCGACCTGCTGATCCATTTGCTTAATGCGTTAATATGGTTTGATATATTTTCTTTGATCGTGCTGAAATTATCAATAACGGGTTGGGTTTGAATCACTATAAAAAAAATGATGAGGCTCATAACTACGATCATTAATAATAATGCAAGAAATATGGCTAATACTCTTGGAAATTTTCTTTTTGTAAGAAAATTATAAACAGGTAATAACACAATACTTACAAAAAAAGCCATAAGCATCGGCATTATAATTTGCTGGCCTGTATGTATTATAAAGCCGAGAAGTACTAATCCTAAAAGTTCTATTGATCTTTTTACAGTCAGGGGTAATTGCATAGAGCGAAATATATCAAACTTCATGCAATCTTATTCATTTCAAAAATTTAATTATTTAACCATGTTATTGTGTATCAAATTCTCCAGCCATAAAATTTATAATATGCCGGGCAATAGAAATAATAATTGATATATCAAAAATGTAAATCTCATTTGCGTGCTTTTGTTTTTTGTTTTTCTACAGCTTTCTTTAATTTTTTTACATCATCGCTTGTCAAAATATTTTCCAATCTTTCATCGGGAACAAAAGCCTTTTCATTTTTTATAATAATCCTATTAATTTTAGACGACGCGGTTTTTATTATATAGTTGTATTCATCGGGTATAATGGCTGACGGCACTTTTAAAATAAATGAATCTTTATTATCATACCATTTATTTCCAATTAACTGGCAGTAATAATAACTGCTTTGTAAACGCCAGTTATTATTAAGATTTTTAAGCTTTATTTCTTCAATAGATATGTTATCAGGAATGTTGTAAAAAATAGTTTTGAAGTCTTGCGAAAATCCTAAACCGCCTCTGCGTAATACATTTTCCAAGCAGGCAAGTGCAACAGATGAAGAAGTATAAATAACTCTTCTCCCATTCGAACACCATCTCGAATCATTACCTGAACCTGAAAGTAATTGAGTTACTAATTTGTGTACAACACGATAAACTATCATATTGTATCGCCGAATTTTATTGAGTTTAATTCATTCATTACTTTATCTAATCCGCCGGGTTGTTGTAATAATTCTGCAGGTAAATTATAATCTAATCCATAAGATGGCTTTTGCAGCCATTGATTAAACTGATCTTTGTTATTAAAAAGATCATTCCCCTCTTCAAATAATAAATGCAATTTTCTCAGACGTTCCGTCTGGGCAATATTAAAAATCTCCTCATTGCCTTTTTTATTGCGGATTGTTCTATGCGTAATACCAACAAGCGAAGCAA
>JBDTLW010000019.1:0-10870 GCA_039934575.1 Parafilimonas sp.
TGAAAATTAGAAACCGTAACCACGTGTGTTGTTGCAAAAGAATATTGCAAAAAAAGGAGCGCTGCACAAAAAAGGTAAACTTTTTTCATGTGATTTTTTTTATTTTTTTAATTGATTATAAGCTTCGAAGACATTTAAGGCAGATTATCTGAAAAATTTTATTGCTCATTTCACAAATCTTTTATTTGATAATGAATAAGATAATCAACTCTAAAACCTGTATCGCAAAAAAAAGGTTGCCTGTATTAGAAAGTTTATATTATTTAGCAGTATTAATTTGACTACTCATGCTTTTCAACCGTGTAACTGCTATGGCGATATGCCTGGTTATTTCTTCTGCTGCTCTATGCCAGATGAAAGAACCTAAAATTAAATTCGGTGATATTAAACCGGAAGATTTTAAACCTGATTATTATGCTTTGGATTCTTCTGCAGATGCTGTGTATCTGTATGAAGCAGGCTCTGCACATCATGAGGGTAACAACCGCGGATGGTTTTCTGTAATTTCTACAGTGCATGAGCGCATTCAGCTTATTCATAAAAAAAGCTTTGATGATTTAGGAACCGTCAAGATTCATTTATATTCATTAAATGCTACAGCAAAAGAAAAGCTTGAAGACCTGCAGGCGGCAACGTATAATTTAGAAGATGGGAAAGTAGTTGCAACAAAGGTTGACAAGAATTCGATTTTTCAGGATAAGGATGGTGATTTCCAGGTAACAAAATTTACTTTTCCTAATTTAAAAGAAGGTTCAATAATAGAATATACCTATACCACCAACAGCCCGTTTTATAAGTACGTTCCAACCTGGACATTCCAGGGAAGGTATCCTGAATTATGGAGTCAATTTACTTTAGAAGAGCCTGAATTTTTTGATTTTGCAATTTTGAAGCAGGGCTATCTTAACTCAATAATTGACACCACTACATCGTCTCCGGGCAATTTTAATGTTACCGATCCCAATGGTACAAGTATCACGCAGTCGTATAATATCAGAAGTAATAAAGTCAGGCATTTATGGGCTTATAAAAATGTGCCTGCATTAAAAGATGAAAATTATATTACCTCACTGTCTAATTATGTTCAAAAATTAGAATTTCAATTTTTGGCAATACGGTTTACTGGTCAACCGCCTGAAACCTTTATGAGCACCTGGCCTGAAACGGTTGAACAATTAATGAAAGATGAAGATTTTGGTGCAGATCTGAACAAAGAAAATGGCTGGCTGAAAGATGATATAAAAGAAGCGATTGATGGAGAAACTGATGCTATAAACAAAGCGAAAAAGATTTATGAATATGTGCGTGATAATTATACCTGCACAGATCACTCATCGCTTTATTTATCACAAACGCTGAGAAAAACAGGACAATTAAAAAAGGGGAATGTGGTTGATATAAATATGCTGCTGATTGCCATGCTGCGTGTTGCCGGCTATAATGTAAACCCTGTTTTGTTAAGCACGAGAGATCATGGAAAAGCATTTGGATATTATCCAATCTTAAGCAAGTTTAATTATGTAATTGCACAAGTGGATGCAGGCGGGAATACTTATTATCTTGATGCCGCAGATCCAGTTTTGGGTTTTGGACATTTAAACGAAGACTGTTACAATGGAGATGCACGATTAATTGCAGACGATCCTGCTTTGATAGACTTGTCTGCAGATTCTTTGCATGAATCAGAAGTTGAAAGTTTATTTTTAACTAATGGAGATGATTGGAAAATATCCGGCACCTACAAACATGTAATGGGTGAAATGCAATCGGAAGATATGCGCGAAAAAATGAAGAAAACAAACAAAGAGGAATATTTTAAAGATGTAAAAAAGTCTTTTTCTTTTGATGCAGATATTGACAACAAAATAATTGATTCATTAGACAAGCCTGAAATGCCGGTATCTGTGCAATATGATATTTCTTTTAAGCCTGAAGATGATATTATATACTTTACTCCGGTTTTAGCTGATGGTGCATATAAAGAAAATCCTTTTAGCGCAGCCGAGCGTTTTTATCCGGTAGAAATGCCTTACTGCACAGATGAAACATATATTTTAAATATGCAGGTTCCCGCTGGATATAAAGTAGATGAATTGCCAAAATCTGCCCGCGTAACATTGAATGACAATGATGGTATGTTTGAATATTTAATTCAGCAAAGCGGTGATAACATTCAATTGCGTTGCCGCACCAAATTAAATAAAGCCAACTTTGAGCCGGAGGATTATGAAACCCTGCGCAATTTTTTTGCTTATATTGTAGAAAAAGAAGGCGAGCAGATCGTATTTAAGAAACAATAAAAAGTATGAAGCGATTTCTGATAATATCTATCCTGGTAATTTTTTTTCAAAAAATAAATGCACAGGATTATAATATATTTCTGATTCCTGATTCATTAAAGAAGCATGCAAATGTTGTTGAGCGTTATTCTGAACTGCATCTTACCATCATCAATGAAAAAAAAGCAAGACTTTATGAAAAAGAAGTCTTTACAATTTTAAATGAAGCAGGACAAAAATTTGCAGATTATTTAACCCGTTACGATCAGTTTACAAGCATCAACGATATTGATGGCACACTGTATAATGCGTTGGGAAAAAAAATGAAAGAGGTAAGGAAAAAAGATATTTCAGATCATGCCGCTTTTGATGGATATAGTTTGATGAATGATGCCCGCTATAAAGAGCATAACTTTTATTGTTCAGATTATCCATACACCGTGGAATATGAAGAAGATGACGACGTAAGTCAGTTGTTTTATCTGCCAACCTGGGATCCGCAAATTTCTGCATTAATGAGTGTGCAATACAGTAAACTTGTAGTAGAAGCGCCGGCTGATTTTAAATTCAGATATAAACAATTCAATTTATCAACGCCTCCGCAAATAACACAGGGAAAGAACACTGTTATTTATACCTGGGAAGTTAAAAATTTAACTACAAAACAACAGGAAATATTGCAGCCTTCGTGGCGCGAAATATTGCCTTCTGTAATGTTGGCGCCTTCATCTTTTGGCGTGGGAGATTATGAAGGGAATATGGATACATGGCAGAATTATGGAAATTTTGTAAATGCCCTGCGCAAAGGGCGTGATGTGTTGCCTGATGACATAAAACAAAAAGTACATGCACTAACTGATAATGTGAAAGACCCTCATGAAAAAATAAATATTTTGTATAATTATCTGCAGCAAAATTCAAGATATGTAAGCGTGCAATTGGGCGTTGGTGGCTGGCAGCCATTTGATGCAAAATATGTTACAACAAATAAGTATGGCGATTGTAAAGCTTTATCAAATTATATGGTTTCGCTTTTGCATGAAGCAGGTATAAAAGCAGATTATGTTTTAATTGATGCAGGGCCAAACAACAGGACTATATACCCGGATTTTCCATTGACGGAATTCAATCACGCAACAGTTTGCGTACCGCTTGATAAAGATTCTGTTTGGCTTGAATGTACCAGCCAAACAAAAGCGGCTGGGTTTGCAGGTGGTTTTACAGGCGACAGGTATGCTTTATTAACTGATGAAAACGGAGGTCATATTGTAGCTACACCGCGCTACACATCAAAAGAAAACCAGGTGATAAGAAACATAGATGCAAGCCTTGATGCAACCGGAAATTTATCCGAAAAAGTAAGTACGCGTTTTACAGGTTGCGAAACAGATGACCTTCATGGTGAGCTTGAAGGTTTAAGCAAACAGCAGTTTGATGAACTATTAAAACAAGAGTTTGATATTCCTACTTATGATATAAAAAATTACACCTCAAAAGAAACAAAAAGTATGATACCCGTAATTGATGAAAGCTTTGATTTAACTGCGAGCAATTATGCTTCGGTTACGGGCAAGCGTATTTTTTTAAAACCAAATTTGCTTACAAATAGTGCCGGGAAAATGGATACATCAGAGCAAAGAAAATATGATATTGTGCTAAAGAATTCTTTTAAGCACATAGATTCAATAACAATAGATCTTGCTTCAGATTATACAATAGAAAGTTTACCAAAAGATGTGGTATTAAATTCTGCTTATGGTATGTATTCTATCCATTTCCAGGTTAACGATAAAACTGTTTTGTGTGTGAGAACATCTGAGCAAAATGCATCAAGATTCCCTGCATCGGATTACAGTAAATTCGGAAGTTTTATAAATGATATTTATAAAGCAGACAGAAGCAAAATTGTGTTTGTAAAAAAAGATAATTGATCTTCTAAAACCTGAACTGGTAACCAAGTGTTGTAATACCTTCAAGATATCCAAAACCCTGCGATGCCTTGTTTCCTTTAGCTGTAGTTGTATTGGCAAGTGCATCCACATATCTTACATAACCTGTTTTAGCAGTAGATTCTAAAAAGAAATTTTTCAGCATATACAATCTTAAGCCGCCTTCAACACTTACATTATAACCTGCAACATGAAAATTATTATTCAACCTGTCTCCATGATAGGTAAAATCTGTACGCGGAATATTTATACCTGCACCGCCTTTATAAATAAGCGTAAGCAAGCTTCTTGTTTTGGCTTTGGTCTGAAATAAAATTTTTTGTTCTGCGTAATTTATATGCAGCCAGTTTGCGCCATCTGTATGTTCATAATGCAAAAATGTTTGCGGATTTAAAACGCTGTCACCGTCCACATGTATTTTATCAATGGTTCCGGTAACATGCACAGTTTGCCCGTCTGTTACAATATACTTTGCATGATCAAAATTTATTTCAAGCGATTTTGTAAACTGTTTGTTTAAATAAAACCCAAATCTGTAGTTGTATTGCGGTATTGAGATCTGACTGGGTTCTGTATAAATAGCATCAAAATCACCACGGTCATGTGCCTTTGCATGATGCAGTATAAAGTCATCTCCATTACTCATTTTAAAATGAATATTACTATTTGTATAAGCTTCTAAGTTATAGCCCCACTGCAAATACATTCCATAAAACAAATGATGCTTTTCTGTTTGAGCCTGCACGTGAAAAATAAGCAACAAAGAAAAAATAAGTAGGATTAGCCGCTTCATAAATGCGTGTTTTTATTCTGAATTAGGAGCCGCAAAAGTAAACAACAGGAAATGTTTTCAGCAAATTCTTAATTAAACTGCTATAAAATCATAAAATATTGCTTATGAATGACATTGTTTCAGTAAGTGGCTATTTTAAAATTATTGAATGATTTTTGATATAAGCATAGAATAAAATTAATTTAAACAAACAAAATTTCCTTTCAGGAAAATAAACATACTATGAACTTAGGAAACTTCACAATTAAAGCGGCAGAAGCCTTTCAACAGGCGCAGCAGCTTGCATTTAATGCAGGAAATCCCAACATTGAAACAGAGCATATTTTAAAAGCTTTGCTTGAACAGCAGGATTCTCCTGTTGAGTATCTTTTAAAGAAAAATAATGTTACGCTGAACCTGCTTGATACAAAGCTGGAAGAAGCAATCAATAAGCTTCCCAAAACAAGCAGCGAAGGTGGACAATCAATAAGCCGCGATGCAAATAATGTTGTGTTGCGTGCAGGCGCTGTATTAAAACAATTTAATGATGAGTTTATTACCCCTGAGCATTTATTGCTTGCAATAGTTGAAGGCAATGATGCATCAGCCAAATTATTAAAGAGTTCAGGTCTTACAGAAAAAGGGTTGATTACTGCGATTAAAGATTTGCGTAAAGGTGATACGGTAAGTTCTCAAACACAAACACAGGAATATAATGCCTTAAACAAGTATGCAAAGAATTTGAATGAAATGGCAAGGCAAGGTAAACTTGATCCTGTTATTGGGCGTGATGAAGAGATACGCAGAACGCTGCACATACTTTCGCGCAGAACAAAAAATAATCCCATACTTGTTGGTGAACCGGGTGTTGGTAAAACAGCCATTGCAGAAGGAATTGCGCATAGAATTGTAAATGGTGATGTGCCTGAAAATCTTAAATCAAAAATTATTTATGCGCTTGATATGGGGCAATTAATTGCCGGGGCAAAATATAAAGGTGAGTTTGAAGAAAGATTAAAAGGTGTAATAAAAGAAGTAGGCAATAGTGATGGAGAAATTATTCTTTTTATAGATGAGATTCATACGCTTGTTGGCGCAGGTGGCGGAGAAGGCGCTATGGATGCAGCAAATATTTTAAAGCCTGCATTAGCACGTGGAGAATTAAGAGCGATTGGTGCAACAACCTTAACGGAGTATCAAAAATTCTTTGAAAAAGATAAAGCGCTTGAACGCCGTTTTCAAAGAATTGTGATTGATGAACCATCGGTTGAAGATGCTATTTCTATTTTGCGCGGATTGAAAGACCGTTATGAAACACATCATCATGTACGTATAAAAGATGAAGCGGTTGTTGCTGCTGTTGAATTATCTCATCGTTATATAACAGATCGTTTTTTACCTGATAAAGCAATTGATCTTATTGATGAGAGTGCAGCTAAACTTCGTCTTGAAATGAATTCAATGCCTGAAGAATTAGATAATCTGGAAAGACAAATTCGCCAGTTGGAAATTGAACGCGAAGCCATAAAAAGAGAGAATGATGAAGACAAGTTAAGATCACTCAATATTGAAATAAGTAATCTGAGTGTTGAGCGTGATACATTAAAAGCAAAATGGCAACAGGAAAAAGAACTGGTTGAAAAAATTCAAAATGCAAAAGCTTCTATCGAGCAATTAAAATTAGAAGCCGAACAAGCTGAACGTAATGGAGACTATGGAAAAGTTGCAGAGATTCGATATGGTAAAATAAAAGAACAGGAACAAGTTATTGCAGACTATACACAACAATTAGATGAGTTCAGCAAGCATGGAAGAAGATTGATGAAAGAAGAAGTGGACGCAGAAGATATTGCGGAAAATGTGGCTAAAGCAACGGGTATTCCTGTTACAAGAATGATGCAAAGCGAACGTGATAAATTATTGCGTCTCGAAGAGCATTTGCATGAAAGAATAGTTGGACAGGAAGAAGCAATTACTGCTGTTGCAGATGCAATACGCAGAAGCCGCGCAGGTTTACAGGATCCTAAAAAACCTATTGGTTCATTTATATTTTTGGGTACAACCGGTGTTGGTAAAACTGAACTGGCAAAAGCGCTTGCAGAATATTTGTTTGATGATGAAAGTATGATGACACGTATTGACATGAGTGAATACCAGGAAAAACATACCGTGTCAAGATTATTAGGCGCACCTCCGGGATATGTTGGTTATGATGAAGGCGGGCAATTAACAGAAGCTGTTCGCCGTAAACCTTATAGTGTTGTTTTATTAGATGAAATTGAAAAAGCACATCCTGATGTTTGGAATGTTTTGCTGCAGGTTTTAGATGATGGAAGATTAACCGATAATAAAGGCCGTGTGGTAAATTTCAAGAACACGATCATCATTATGACAAGCAATATTGGAAGCGCATTGATACAAGATGCATTTCAAAACGTAAATGAAAATAATCTTGAAGAAGTTGTTGACCGCACAAAAGCAGATGTAATGAATTTGTTGAGGCAAACAATTCGCCCTGAATTTTTGAACAGGGTTGATGAGATAATTATGTTTCAGCCTTTGCTTAAAAAAGAAATTAAAAATATTGTACGCATACAATTAAATGACCTAAAAAAACTCCTTGAAGCAAATCATATTGAATTAAAGTTTACAGATTACCTGATAGATTATCTTGTTGAAGCTGGTTATGATCCTCAGTTTGGCGCAAGACCATTGAAGCGTCTTATTCAAAAACAGATCGTAAATCAGTTAAGTAAAAAAATATTGGCCGGTGATATAGACAGGTCGAATCCGGTATTGGTTGATGTGTTTGATAATGTAGTTGTTTTTAGAAATGATGTACCTGAAAAAGTGAAATGATCAGCAACGTAATTTTTTTCAAATCCCGTTTTTTTTAAGCGGGTTTTTTTATAATAGCATCATAACAGTACCTTTGCGCCTTCAACTTAAAAATTTGGCTTTGAATACTACGGGTTTCTTTGAAACATTTTTTAACAACGCTAAATACAACGGTATAATTATAATGGATACGAAAGGCATCATCATTAATATTAATGATGCTTTTCATGTAAGGTTTGGTTATGCTGCAGAAGATTTAGAAGGAAAAAGTTTTGCCGGTTTATTTACGGAAGAAGATAAAAAAACAAATAAGCCTGAAATAGAACTGCAAACTGTATTAACTGAAGGTTCAGCCAATGATGAAAATTATCTGATGCATAAAGATGGTAACAAAGTTTGGGTTACCGGCGAATCAGTTCTCATCGAAAACAAAGAAGAAAATACATTTGTTGTGAAAGTGGTGCATAATATTCATGCGCAAAAACAACTGGAAAGATTCCTGTTGCAATCTCATGAATTTATTGATACTGTTTTTGATTCAATTGATGAATCTGCATTGCTTTTGCTTGATAGCAGCCTGCGCATTATAAAATCAAATAAAACATTTGTTGAAATGTTTGAGCTAAAGCAACCTGTTAGCCAGGGAGACCGTTTATCTGATATAAATAATTCTTTTTGGCAAAGAACAGATGTAAAACAGGAAGCCATTAATTTTCTTGTGCGGCATACAGGTGAACCAAAAACTTTTCATATACAAAGCAATCCGGGAGAATTTAAAAAGTTCAGTTTACAGGGAAAACTGATAGAAGGTATTCCCGGTGCAGAAAGAAAATTATTGATTATGATAAAACGTATAAGTTGATTATCTGAAAATGAAATATGTAAGTGTAACCATATTATTTATTTGTTTGGTTGCTGCAAGTTTCAGCAACCTGTGCATCATATTTTCTTTCAACATAAACCAGAAATTTATTGCCAAAGAACTTTGTGTAAATAAAAATGATCCGGCAATGCAATGTAATGGTCATTGCTATTTGAGCAAGCAATTAGCAAATGAAGAAAAACCATCTTCACCATTTAATACTAAAAGCAGCGAGAGATTTGAGATACAACTTTTCTGTGTTCAGCTTCCCCCTTCATCCATATACAAAACAAGTACTCTACAGGTTTATTATACTCAAAAGCAAAACTTTACAGTGCAGCCATTTACCGGCAATAATTTTCATCCTCCGCAGGTATGATATCTTTTATCAGTTAGTATAATTTATTTCTCTTAATCTTAAATTTTAAGGATGAAAAAGATATTTCTTTTTTTAATCATTGCATGTACATGTACAAGTATTCAGTCTTATGCCTGCCCTATTTGCGGTTGCGGCGTTGGAGGATTTTATATAGGATTATTACCAACCTATAAATCTCAGTTTATCGGTATCCGTTATCAATATTCGCATTATGAAACACATCTTACTGATCAGCCCGATCAGTTTTCGCATGATCATTATCACCAGGCTGAATTATACGGTGGTGTTACTGTAGGCAAGCATTGGCAATTGCTCGGCTTTGTGCCTTATCATTTTAATCATCAAATAACAGATGATGGCATCGTTGATAAGAATGGTTTAGGTGATATTTCTGTGTTGGCAAATTATAAATTATGGGAAACAATAAAGCTTAATAAAAACAATACTTCATTTAAACAGGAATTCTGGCTGGGTGCCGGGCTAAAATTACCAACGGGGAAATATGGTGTAAACTTTGGCGATTCGGTAAATGAAGAACTTGATAATTTGTTAGGTGATGTAAACAGCCAGATGGGTACAGGCAGTACAGATTTTCTTTTTAATGCTATGTATAATATTCATTTGAACAAAGTGGGCATTAATACAACAGCCAATTATAAAGTGAACTCGACCAACAACAGTAATTTTAAATATGGCGACAGGTTTTCAATAAACAGCTTTGCTTATTATGAAGCAAAGGCAGGTAAGAAGATTTATATGGCACCAAATATTGGTGTATTGTATGAGCACGCAGCATCAAATTATCTTACTAAAAATAAAGTTGAAGAAACAGGCGGTTATGCAGCGCTGGCATCTGCAGGTATTGATATTAACTTAAGCAAAATAACTGTAGGCACAAACGTTCAGTTGCCTTTTGCACAGGATTATGCGCATGGACAAACAGAAGCAAAAGTGAGAGGGTTGGTTCATGTTACCTATACGTTTTAATGTTATTTCTGCAAGAAGATCTTGTAAATATAAAAGGCAGATATCACGAACATGATATCTGCCTTTTTACAAAGTGTATAAGTAGCTTCAGCAGCATTTTTATCTTTTGGATATCATCAAACTTTAATGCACCAAATGAATGTCACTTGCTGTTTATGAAATTTTCTTATAATTCATTTCATAAATTAAAAGTCCTGCTTGTGCGGGACTTTTGATACTTTATGACGCAGTTTCTGTGCTATCAGCTGCTGGTGGTGTTGGTGCCGGCATTGGTTCAGGCTGGCTATCCACTGGCTTTGGCACTTCCGGTTTTACAACTGCCGCTTTTTTAGGTGCCGGTTTTTTTGCTACTGGTTTTTTAGCTGCGACTTTTTTAGGCGCTGCTTTTTTTGCTACGGCTTTTTTAGGTGCCGGTCTTTTTGCTGCCGCCTTTTTAGGCGCTGCTTTTTTTGCTGCCACCTTCTTTAAAACTTTTTTAGCTACGGCTTTCTTTGCAGCTTTCTTTACTACGGCTTTTTTTAACGCTTTCTTTAAAGGCTTTTTAGCTGCTGCCTTTTTAGGTGCTGGTTTTTTTGCTGCTGCTTTTTTAGGCGCAGCTTTTTTTACTGCTTTTTTTACTACGGCTTTTTTTAAAGCCTTTTTTGGTGCTGCTTTCTTTGCAGTTTTTTTTGCTGCGGCTTTTTTATTTGCTTTTGCCATGATGAAAATTTTTCTTTTTAGTAGAAATGAGTTGTTAAGGTAAAACTGTTTTTCAAATATCAATCATAACGCAGTAATTTTTTTCACAATTATAAAAAAAAATTT
>JBDTLW010000020.1:0-10794 GCA_039934575.1 Parafilimonas sp.
GGCAAATACAATTGTCTGCGCCACAATATCCTGAAGGGCTTGTATTAAAAATACACGCCAATAAATTAGCGGGTAATGTAGATATCATTAATGGGCTTAACCATTATATTGGAATGAAGTCGCTGCACACAAATGATTTTTTTGAGTTTACGATACTGCCTTATATTATTGGATTTTTTGGAATAGCTTTTTTAATAACAGCTATTGTGGGTAGTAGGCGGTTATTGAATATTATGTTTTTCTTGTTTGTTTGCTTTGGTATCGTGGCAATGATAGATTTTTGGAAATGGGATTATAATTATGGACACAACCTAAACCCCGATGCAGCCATCATAGTACCGGGTATGGCGTATCAACCACCATTAATTGGCTACAAACAATTACTCAATTTTGGTGCTTACTCTATTCCCGATATAGGTGGATGGCTCTTTATAAGTGCAGGAGTTATATTACTCGCATTAGTTATAGTAACTTTTAGAAATCATAAAAAATTTAAAACCAAAAATGCAGCAGCTTTGCTTCTGCCAATATTAATGATGTTTTCATTAAGTTCATGTAATAAGGCTCCGCAGCCAATAACAGTAGGCGTAGATAAATGTGATTTTTGTAAAATGCCTGTTAGCGATGCCCGCTTTGGTGCAGAAATACTTACTAATAAAGGCAAAGCATATAAGTTTGACGATGAGCATTGTTTGCGTTCATTTTTACAACAACCTTCTTTTTCAAAGGAAAAATCTTATACAGTCTATTTTGTGGATTTTTCAGGAAACCATTCTTTAATACCTGCATCAACTTCATTTTTTTTAAAAAGTAGTGCGCTAAGAAGCCCCATGAACGGCAATGTAGCAGCATTTAGTAATAAAGATAGTTTGCAAAAAGTGAATGATAAATACCCCGGTACTGTACTACAATGGGATCAATTATTGCAACCGTGAACAAAGTTTTTATAATTTTTTTATTTTTTTCGGTGAGCTGTAAAATCAGCGTTGCCCGGGTTATTCAGGTAGGGAAAGGGCAGCAAATAGGTTCTATCACTGAAGCTATTGCACAGTCTCAAAGTGGCGATACCATTATAGTACAGCCGGGTATTTACAATGAAAAAAATATTGTCATCAACAAGTCCATTACATTATTGGGAAATCAACTTCCGGTTTTGGATGGGGAATATAAATACGAAATCATTTCCGTAAAAGCAGATAAAGTTACTATTAAAGGTTTTCATTTTCTACACTCAGGTATTTCCAGCCTGATAGACATTGCTGGTCTTAAACTTTATTCTGTAAACAAATGCCAAATCAGTAATAATATTTTTGAAGGCACTTTTTTTGGTATTTATTTAGAAAAGTGTGTGAACTGTATTGTAGAAAATAATAAGCTTACTGGTACCGCTACTACCGATCAGCAAAGCGGCAATGGTATTCATTGCTGGCAATGTGATAGCTTGCAAATTATTGCCAATACAATCACCGGGCATAGAGACGGTATTTATTTTGAATTTGTAACCAACTCCGTAATTTGGCGTAATAGCGCTGCATATAATGGCAGGTACGGGTTGCATTTTATGTTTTCTCATAATGATGCTTATATCTCAAATATTTTCCAAAACAATAGTGCCGGCGTTTCTGTAATGTTTTCGCATGGCGTAAAAATGTTTAATAATTTTTTTGAAGATAACTGGGGCGATGGTTGCTATGGTATTTTTTTAAAAGAAATTACTGACAGTTATGTACAAGGGAACAAATTTTTGAGAAATACTACCGGTATTTCAATGGAAGGCGCCAACCGGGTATTAGTAGAAAAAAATATATTTAATAAAAATGGATGGGCAATAAAAGTAGATGCCAGTTGTATGGATGATACTATTACAAATAATAATTTTTTAAGCAACTCATTTGATATTGCTACTAATGGTACTTTAGTTTTAAATGTTTTTGATTATAATTATTGGGATAAATATGAAGGATACGATTTGAATAAAGATAATATTGGTGATGTTCCGTATCGTCCTGTTAGTATGTTTTCTATGATTGTAGCAAAAAATCCTCCGGCTATGGTGTTGTTCAGAAGCTTTATGGTTGTATTGTTGGATAAAACAGAAAGAGTATTACCAGGCATTATTCCAGAAAATTTAAAGGATAATTTTCCATTGATGAAACCATTACCGTTATGATTATTGCAAGCAATCTTACAAAGCGTTTTGGAAAGTTGAAAGCTCTTGATGATGTTTCTGTTACCTGCAACAAAGGTGAATGTATAGCATTGATGGGACCCAACGGCAGCGGTAAAACCACACTGATAAAATGTATATTGGGCATGGTGGTTCCAGACAGTGGCTTTATCAGCTTTAATGAAAAAAATATTTTAAGCGATTGGCAATACAGAAAGTATATTGGATACATGCCGCAAATAGGCCGCTACCCGGAAAATATGACCATAGGGCAAGTGATTGACATGATAAAAGACATTCGCCGTTTATACAATAAAGATTTTGATGAAGAATTAATTAAACAATTCGGGCTTGATGAAATGCTGAAAAAAAGAATGCGCACATTAAGTGGCGGCACAAGGCAAAAAGTAAGCGCTTCGCTTGCATTTTTATTTAATAGTGACGTATTGATTTTGGATGAGCCTACTGCAGGTTTGGATCCTATATCATCAGAAATTTTAAAAGAAAAAATTAAAGCAGAAAAAAACAAAGGCAAGCTAATACTTGTTACATCACACATATTAAGCGATCTTGATGAACTGGTAACACAAGTGATGTATATGCAGGATGGCAAACTGCTTTTTCATAAAGATATTGATGCTTTGCGCAATGAAACAGGTGAACAAAAACTGGCAAAAGCAATCGTTAATGTAATGCATGCAAACAGTATATGAAAAAGATTATTAAATATGTAACCGCAGATATTTTGCGCAACAAAATTGTACTGGCTTATACAATTGTGTTACTCATTATTTCATTCAGCGTATTTATGCTGCAGGATGACCCGGGAAAAGGCTTGCTGAGCTTATTAAATATTACGCTGCTCATCGTGCCGCTTATCTCTATCATTTTTTCTGCAATTTATATTTACAACAGTGCAGAGTTTATTGAGCTTTTGGTAAGTCAGCCATTAAAAAGAAAAACCATCTGGCTAAGTTTATTTTATGGCTTGGCTGCTGCATTAAGCATTGCGTTTTTTATAGGTGCAGGCATTCCAATAATTATTTATCAGCCCACAACAACAGGTTTTATTATGATTGGTGCAGGCATTGTGTTGTCTGTAATTTTTGTTGCTATTGCCTTACTTGCTGCCGTGTTTACACGCGATAAGGCAAAGGGTATTGGAGTTGCTATTTTATTGTGGTTATATTTTGCTTTGATATTTGACGGGCTGGTGCTGTTTATACTTTTTCAGTTTGAAGATTATCCTTTAGATAACTTTATGGTGGTAGTAAGCGCATTTAACCCTATTGATTTATGCCGCATTTTAATTTTATTGCAAATGGATATTTCTGCGTTGATGGGCTATACCGGCGCCGTGTTTAAAGATTTTTTTGGCTCACAGGTTGGCTCATTTGTTGCAGCAATAATATTATTGTTATGGGTAATAATACCTGCATGGATAAGTACAAAAAAATTTCAGAAAAAAGATTTATAACCTGTCTGATAAAAATTGCTGCTACATTTATTCAATACAGATAACATGTTACGTGTTAGTTGTATTGAATAAATAATATGGGTGAATCGTTATTTTGACTATCGCAGAAATCTCAAGTGTTACTAACAACTTCTAATTTGTGAGATGTCTCATTACTCTGACATGACGTGCTAAAAACATCATTTAATAATTGCAGTCTAATGATTTTAAAAGCACAACGCATTATTATTTAAAAATAAAAGAATTGTTCATACTTTAAAAAACCATGATGAAAAAAGAAGCATTTAATTATTCAACAAAAAAAACCTTTATGCAGTTTAAGTTTTTGGCAGTGATATGTATCTTATTTTTTGCAGCATGCAAAAACAACTCAACATCTGTTATTGATCAAAAGTTTGAAGGCGATGGCGACAATTTGAAACATGTAACGGAAGAATTAGTGGCGGCTCCTATGTTACCAAAGTTTGACCAGATTGATAAGGATGATCCGAAAGTTATAGACATTACATTGACTGCAGAAGAAAAAAAAATTGAAATAGCACCAGGCGATTCTATATGGGCATTCACTTATAACGGCGACGTGCCCGGACCAATAATTGTTGCACACCAAAATGATTTTATAGAACTCACACTAAAAAATCCTTCAACAAATACGCAACAGCATAATATAGATCTTCATGCAGCAACAGGCGCCATGGGCGGGGGAGATATTACATTAGTAAACCCCGGGCAGGAAGCGAAGTTCAGGTTCAGATGCACAAGAGCAGGTGTGTTTGTTTATCATTGTGCACCCGGCGGCTCAATGGTGCCTATTCATGTTACATCTGGTATGAACGGAGTTATTATGGTTTTACCCCGGGATGGATTGAAAGATGAAAACGGTAATTCCGTAACATTTGATAAAGCATATTATATAGCAGAGCAGGATTATTATCTTCCAAAAGATAAAGACGGTAAAATAGAAAATATCGCAACACCACAGCAAAGCGTTCAGGAAATAGGAGAATCCATTAAAACATTAATGCCAACCAATATTGTTTTTAATGGAAGACAAGGCGCATTACTTGGCAAAAATGCGATGACGGCAAACGTTGGCGACAAGGTTTTATTTATTACATCACAGGCAAACCGCGATACACGTTTTCATCTTATTGGCGGTCATGCAGACTTATATTGGCCTGGCGGAAAATTTAATAATAAGCCTTATACTGATTTTGAAACCTGGGCAGTGCCTGGTGGTTCTGCTGCTGCAGCATTATATAAATTCAGAGAGCCCGGAACGTATGTGTTATTAAATCATAACCTGATAGAAGCTTTTGATTTTGGCGCAATAGCACAGGTAAAGGTTTCCGGTAATTGGGATAGCACACTTATGAAACAAATAGAAAAACCTTCACCAATTAAATAATAAACAACATACCGGGCAACAACTATTTAAAAAACAATTCAGTAAACATAGATTAGGGAGCAGATATATAAAAACCGCTTTCATGATACTTTAATTTTGGTTGCGAAATAAATATGAGATCAGACATAAAAAACAGAAAAGATATTGAACAACTTGTCAATAGGTTTTACGATAAAGTGAAACAGGATGAAGTGATTGGTTTTATTTTTAATGATGTAGCTAAAGTGAACTGGGAAAAACATTTGCCGGTGATGTATGATTTTTGGGAGAATATTATTTTTCTTTCAAACAAATATGCAGGGAATCCCATGGTTGTGCATACGCATTTGAATTCGCGTATTCAGCTTACCAGTGAATATTTTGAAAGATGGCTAAAGCTTTTCAGAGAAGCAGTTGATGAATTATTTACAGGAAATAAAGCAATGCATGCAAAAGAAAAAGCGCACAGCATTGCAAATATTATGGCAATAAAAATCGCCTCTGATTTTAATAGCGGTATATCCTTTAAACAATAATTGTTTAAAACAAAAAGAGCATAGTCTTCGCTATAGGTAAATACATTTAAAGATGATTTTACACGCGAATTCCGGATAGAAAAACAATAATTTTTTAACAGGTATATTAGAGTTAGTTAGTAAGAGATATCTTCATTTCTCTCATACCTGCCTGTTTTTATATTCAACTTAATGCGAAATACAATTCCTTCTATGCTGTTTAGATCTTCAGGCAAAAAAGGCCACTCCTTCGTTAGCTGCACTGTTTTGCTTGTAATAAAAGGCAGATCACGTTTCAGCAAAATATTTAATGCAGCCGCTCTTTCTTCTTTATCAGTTATTTCTTCAAAATTTCCCCAGGCAATTACACACTGCCAGTTGCCCATGTTTTCCATGTGATATGTTTCAAAACAAACTTTAGGATTTTGGCGCATCATATTTATTTTCATTCCTTCTATTGTATGTGCGTATATAAAACCATCTTCATAAGCATAGCTTAGAGGCACCACATACGTTGTATCATTTGCATGGCAGCCGATGTGCCCGATTATCTGGTGATGCAAAATGGTTTCAATTGCTTCCTCTCCTAAGTTTCCAAACATAATTTTCGATTTCTGTAAAAGTATCCGCTGAGGAATGAAGTATTTGTGATAAGCATCAGTGTGCCGGCTGATATTGGTCATAGATAAAAATGGCTTTGAATTATTTTATAAATATGATATAAATCATGCTATACTTTGACTGAGGTCATTGGCCACATAATTATATCAGTATAATTTTATTTTTTTTAAATTTTAAACATGCAAACGATAATAACACCCACAGATTTTTCCGAGGTTTCATTAAATGCGGTGAATTATGCGGCCGATATGGCGCTTGCATTACATACAACACTCCTGGTTTTGCATGCATCTGAAATACCTGTGCATACAGGCGTTGATTATGCAGAATTCACGGATAATGAAATTGAAAAAAAATTAGATACACTAAAAAAGGATTTAATAAAAAGAACAAAAAAAAGAATAACTGTACAAACTAGACAGGTTACGGGTTTTATAGAAAATGAGATCATTGCCATGTGCGATCATCAAAACCCCTTAGCTGTAATAATGGCCACACAAGGTGCTAACTTTAAGGAACATTTTTTTGTTGGAAGTATAACGGTGTACCTGTCAAAAAATCTTAAATATCCTGTTATTGCTGTGCCAAAAAATATAAATTATAAACCGATCAATAAAATATTGCTGGCAACTGATCTTGAAAATTTGTATGATCTGCCAATCGAAAAAATGGTGAATGTTGTAAAGGCTTTTAATGCAAAACTTGATATTGTACACGTTTATAAAAATGAAGATAAGCTTGAGGTAATGAAGGCGCACAAATCAGAGTTAGTCAATTATCTTAAGGATTTAGTTCCGAAGTTTCATTTTATAAAAAGTAAAAATGTGTATGAAGCCATCACAAATTTTGCACAAAAGAATTACAGCGATCTTATACTTGCGGTTCCGAAGAAACATGCTTTCTTTCACAAGAGTGAATCAAAACAACTTATATATAATTCGCCTTTTGCGGTAATGACAATTCAATAAGGAATAAAATGAAATTATTTATAGATAAAGACAGTAAAGTGGAGGATGTAAAAAAAATATTTACAAATCGGTTTCCTTTTTTAAAAATTGAGCTGTATAAAAAACCATTTGCTGATGGTAATACGGCTATAAAAAAAGATCCTTTGGCTTCAGGTGCAAGCCTGAAAAAATTTATACATGAAGCTGATAAAACTTCAATTGATATTAATGCTGATATTACCGTTGCAGAACTTGAAGATCAGTTTGCAGGTATTGGTTTAATAGCCGAAGTTTTCAGAAAATCAGGAAATGTATGGGTTGAAACTTCATTAACGAATAACTGGTCATTACTACAACAAAATACAGAAGGCGAAGAAATAAGCAGCCATTTTACCGCGAAGATTATTCATCCGGATTCTTCTCATCAGTAAGGCAGGTTACGCAGTTTGCTTTCATTAAGCATCGTAATAGTACTGCCCTGCAAATCAATTAATTTTTCGCTTTTAAAATCAGATAATGTTCTTATTAAAGATTCGGTGGCAATGCCGGTGGCCTGCGCAAGATTTTCTCTCGATAGGGTTATTGTATTATTACTATTTTCTGTTTTAAATTTTTCAAACATTTCTATCAGCTTGTAAGCAACCTTCTTTCTTAATGAACTATATGCCAGGTTAAGCAGGCTTTCTTCTTTATCTAAAACATTGTGCGCAATTATTTTTATAAATTGTTTTGCAATTTGTGAATCTCCCAAAATGCAGGTGAGAAAATCATCTTTTGAAATATGCACTACTTCAGCATCTTCAAGTACCTCTGCATTTTCTTTATAATTTATTTCCTCCAGCACATAAGTGTAGCCAAAAAAATCACCTTCACTGTAAATATTTGTTATCAGTTCTTTTCCATCTTCGTTGGTTTTATATGTTTTTATTTTACCGCTCTTTACATAATATACTGCCTTTGGCCGTTGACCTTCAGAATATAATATTTGTTTTTTCTTGTAATCATATAACTCCCTTTCGTCTGATGTAAGGATAATATTTCCGGATTGCTTTAGTTCATTTATAAACGTATGTACATCATTATTCTTAGCCCCATGTTGTTTAATAGCTTCTGCTTTTTTTAATCTTACTTCAACAGCATTCAGCAGTTCAATACCGTCAAATGGTTTGGTGATGTAATCATCTGCACCCATTTCCATCCCTTTTCTTAAATCTGTTTTTTCTGCTTTTGCCGTTAAAAAAATAAATGGTATTGCAAACGTTTCTATGTGTTTGTTTAAAAGATGCAATACACCATAGCCATCAAGTACGGGCATCATAATATCACAAATGATCAGATCAGGAATTTCGGTTAGTGCAAGCTCAACGCCTTTCATTCCGTCTTGTGCTGCAATCACTTCATAGTTTGAGAGCTCAAGAATTTCTGCAATGTTTTCACGTACTTCAATGTTATCTTCTATTACAAGTATTTTTTTCATCATTTTAAATTAATTGGAAATATGAATAACAATTACAGAGCCTTTATCAAGCTCACTTTCAATTTCAATACTGCCTTTCATCAGTTCAAGATATTTTGCCACAATATGTAAACCAAGCCCGGTACCTTGTATATTAAATGCATTTTTTGCCCTAAAAAATCTTTCAAATAAATGCTGGCGGTCTTCTTCTGCAATACCAATTCCGTGATCTTTAATAAATAAACTGAATTTATTTTTTTTGAAAGAACAATCTACTTCAACCTGTGTATTTTCCGGCGAAAATTTAATTGCATTTGAAAGAAGATTTATACAAATATTTTTTAAAAGATGCGTATCAAGTTTTACGTTTTCGCTGCCATCATATTTAAAAATGATCTGCTGTCCATTTTTAAGATTTACATGCATTTCATTGATCACTGATTCTATTATTTCTACGCAATCTGAGGCACTTGCCCACTGAATATTCGTTTTAATTAAACCTTCTTCTATTTTATCCAGGGAAAGAAAATCATCCAGAATATCTTTCATATCACCCACTGCATTTTTAATACGTTCAATATGTTTTGTGCGCTTGCCCGGTTCATTAGAATCATTATGTTTTTCCAGTAAAAATGAAGATGATAAAATTGTGCTTAAAGGTGTTTTAAATTCATGTGATGCCATAGAAACAAATCTTGATTTTAATTCACCCAGATCTTTTTCTGCTTTCAATGCCTCACTCAGTTCAATCTTTGATTTTTCTAATGCCGAAAGCGTTTCGCGCAGCATCTTGGTTCTGTCTTCAACTTTTTTTTCAAGACTTGTATTTAATTTTTTTATTTCTGCAGTTACATGCTCCAGCTCTTCTTTCTGTTGTAAAACTATTAATTCATGTTGCTTGCGTATTGTAATATCAATCACAAATGCCATTACAAAAACTTCATCGTTTATGCTGTAGTTGCTCAGGCTTACTTCAACAGGAAAATCAGTACCGTCTTTTCTTCTTGCAAATAAATCGCGGCCTGTGCCCATAGCACGCGGTGATGGATGTGCGTAATACATCTCACGGTCTTGCTCGTGTCTTGTTTTTAATGCTTGTGGTAAAAGAATTTCAACAGATTTCTCAATAACTTCTTCTTTTGAATAACCAAAATCATCTTCTGCCTTCTTATTAAAATTTAAGATAATACCGTATCCATCAGTTACTATAATGCCGATGGTTGCGTAATTAAATAAAGCTTCAAATTGTTTAATTCTATCCATTATACATATATGCGGTTAAGCATTTTTAAAACCTATTTTTTTGCCGATAAAATATTTTTAGAAGAAACCCATAACGTTGTTTTGCGAATCTATGATTATTGCCTTATTCATTAAATCATTTAAAAATTCTTAGTGTATTGTACCTGTATGCTCACCTGCTATTCAAAATATGGATTGCAGATAAAGAGCTATAATAGTTGTCATAGTAAATTATTTTTTTATGAAATAAATATAGTAAGAAGTATGGTTCACAAAAATGTATGATCAGATTTCATCATTAATTGTTGCTGCAATTCAATAAAAATAATAAATGGCAGTATTAAAAACATGATGATAATCATGCTGAGATTGTTATTAAATCATAAATAAAAAAATGCGTAAATAACAGCTTTGCAGTATAAATTTTAAACAATGGAATATACCTTAACAAACGCTAACACAGGCAACATAGCTGTCGAAGATTTGTATAATTTCAGCATAACAACACCTGCGAATGTTTTTACAAAATTTTTATCATGGTGCGAAGCGCAGAATAGCGATCGTTTTTTATGGCTTGGAATAAGTCTTTTTGCGCAGATAGGATTGACGCTGCCGGTTACCATATATGCTATTTTATTTTTTGGCGGCAATAGCCTGCTTTTATGGATAAGTGCCACTGCTGTAAATATACCGGTACTTGTATTAAACCTCGCAGCGTTGCCAACAAGAACAACTTTGCCTTTTGTGTTTTTTGGCTGGCTTACTCAGTTTGCAATCATCATATACTGTATTGTTGCAGCACTAATACATTAATTATAGAAAAACCATCATATCAAAGCGACAAATTAAGTTTAGATCTTGCCCTACGGTTGCTTGTATTTATATACTGCTGCTGGTTAAGTACCCACATACCGGCAGCAGTTTTTTTAGGGGTTTTATTGTGTTCAATTACATTTCTTATTGCGGGTTTCTGAAAATGATC
>JBDTLW010000021.1:0-10676 GCA_039934575.1 Parafilimonas sp.
GCTGTATTTAAAATTTTTGGAAAGATAAAATCTGTTTACTTTTAAACGGTCATTTCATTACCTCATTAAAATAACGATAAGCCAATATATGGAAAGTAATATATTTTTAGGAGAACCGCCTGAGGCAAGCATTGGTAAAATTCAACCAATTAAAACAAATACAGGAGCTCTTGCCACGTTAGTAATAGTATTTTTTTTCTGGGGATTTATAGCTGCAAGCAACAGCATATTTATTCCTTTTTGCCGTACGCATTTTAAATTAACTCAGTTTGAATCACAACTTATAGGTTCAGCTTTTTATGGAGCCTATTTTATAGGCTCTTTGATTTTATATCTTGTATCGAGTGTTATGGGGTACGATATTTTAAACAAGATCGGCTATAAAAGAGGGATTATATATGGTTTATTTATTTCCGTAATAGGAGCATTAGCTATTATACCTTCAGCTAATGCAAATTCCTTTCCTATGATACTCGTTTCATTTTTTATTGTTGCTCTTGGATTCTCCTTACAACAAACCGCTGCACAGCCTTTTGCCATTGCACTTGGTGATCCGGCAACAGGATCGCATAGGTTAAACCTGGCAGGTGGCATTAACTCATTAGGTACTACTCTGGGTCCTATTATCGTAAGTTTCTTTTTATTCGGAAGTGTTGGGGCAGCACAAACAACAGTAACCGTTACAAATATTAATAACTTATACCTTATTGTAGCAGCAGTATTTGCAGCAGTTGCTTTATTCTTTCTCTTTTCAAAATTGCCTGATGGAAAAAATGAAGCAAAATTTGAAGGCTCAACTAAAGCGTCCTTTTCCTTAATTACTATGACCGTAGTACTCGGCATCTTAATTACAATCGGGCAATTAACAAGTGCTGGGAAACTGCCTTTACTTGTTATAGCATTCATCGCTGTAATAACCATTCTTTTCTATTCTAATAAAAGCGCAGTAAAAAATAATGAAGGTTGGGGGGCTATGAAATATCCTCAACTGATATTCGGAATGCTGGGCATATTCTTATATGTTGGTGTTGAAGTAACCATTGATAATAATTTCGGAGCACTCTTAAAAACACCAGGTTATATAACACAGAGTGGTTTGCTTGACAGCGAAATTTCTAAATATATATCTCTTTATTGGGGAAGCCTTATGATAGGCAGATGGACGGGAGCCATAGGCGTTTTTAATCTTTCAAAAACAGGAAAAAGAATTGCTACAATAGTTGTTCCTTACGTCGCATTTGGTATAATATTATTCGTTAACAAATTATATGGCAACGATATTACTGATCTGTTGCCTTATGCAGGCGTAATTGCGGTTGCTATCATTGCATTTTTCTTTGGGCAGGAAAAGCCTGTTAAAACCTTGCTTACACTTGCATTGCTTGCAACTTTTGCAATGGTATTTGGTGTAATGACTAAAGGAGTTGTGTCCGTATATGCGTTTATGTCTGGCGGGCTTTGTTGTTCAATCATGTGGCCATGTATATTTTCTTTGGCAGTGGCTGGTTTAGGAAAATACACAAGTCAGGGCTCTGCTTTTTTAATTATGATGATATTAGGTGGTGCGGTTATTCCGCCATTTCAGGGTGCTTTCGGCGATACCCCTTCAATAGGTATGCATGAATCTTACCTTGTAGCAGCAGCTTGTTTCTTATGTCTTGCTTTTTTAGCCTTAAAATTAAAGAGCGTTTTAAAGGCGCAGGGATTGGATTTTGACAAACAAATTGGCGGCGGGCATTAAGCTTAATAGATTGCATAGCTATATAAATTATCTATAATAAATTATACATCATAGAACAGAAATCTAATAAATCATCCGCAGATATGGATTCTTCAAAAGCAGTACCTGAACCTTTGGCAATAGGCATTGATATTGGCGGCACAGGTACCAAGTTTGGTATTGTAGATCGCGTTGGCAATGTTTTGTTCTCAGGGTCAATGTCAACAAAAAAGCATGCAAAGGTTGAAACGTTTATAGACGAATTATATAAAAAGGTAAAAGAGCTGATTGATAAAGCAGGCGGCGAAGGCCGTATGAAAGGTATTGGGGTTGGCGCACCCAACGGAAATTTTTATACCGGTACTGTTGAATATGCACCTAACCTGCCGTGGAGGGGTATTATTCCTCTTGCTAAATTGGTACAGGATAAATTTAAACTTCCTGTTGTTCTTACCAACGATGCAAATGCTGCAGCAGAAGGTGAAATGATATATGGCGCTGCAAAAGGAATGAAAGATTTTATAATGATCACGCTTGGCACAGGTGTTGGCAGCGGCATAGTGGCAAATGGTAAATTAATTTATGGGCATGATGGTTTTGCCGGAGAGCTTGGTCACACCATTGTTATTCCCGATGGAAGGCTGCATGAAGGCACAGGTAAAAAAGGTTCTTTGGAAAGTTATGCTTCTGCTACCGGCGTTCGTTTAACTACTTTAGAAATGCTTAAAAATACAAAAGCGCAAAGCTCATTAAGAAAAATACCGGCTGAAGATATAGATTCTAAAAAAGTATATGAAGCGGCTATTGCAGGCGATGATCTTGCAAAAAAAGTATATGATTTTACGGGTAAAATATTAGGTCTCGCTCTGGCTAATGCAGTAATGTTTTCAAGCCCTGAAGCTATTATTTTATTTGGCGGTCTTACAAAAGCCGGTGAGCTTATTTTAAAGCCGACACGTGAAAGCATGGAAGAAAATCTTATTAAAGTATTTCAAAATAAAGTGAAGATATTAGTAAGTCATTTGAGAGAATCAGATGCAGCTATACTTGGTGCCAGCGCACTTGCATGGGAAACGCATTAAGCCTATTGATACCACACTATTATCATTAATAATTTCTATTCATCTATTGCGTTGTTACATCAACACCGCATGAATTTCCTCCAAGCGGTGCCGGGCCAATTATTTGCGGAATAAAAGTATATATACCCGCTTTTACCGGTGTGCCGCTTCCGTATAAAGTTACAGTTTGGTCACCTGTTGCAGTAAATTTTCCTGAATAACTAAATATCATCCCATTTGTACTGTCAGTAGAAATATTAAAATTTCCAATAACCGTTACATAAGCAGTAATGTCCATAGTATTAGCAGACGTTAGTGGTATAGCGGTTACATAATTTCCATTCACTGTATGCGGTGTGCATGGATTGGGGTTTCCAAATCCTGATTGAAGCACATACGTAGCCACTGGAGAAAAATTTCGAACTGGTATTTTAAAATCACATTCAGAAGCTCCTGCATATACTTTAAAATAAATTAAGCCTGCTGCATTTGGCGTACCGTTTCCAGTCAGCGTTACCTGTTGAGTTCCCGTTGTATTAAAAGTTCCTGAAGCAGAAAAAAATATTCCATCTGCGGTATCTGTTGTTATGGTATAATCGCCCGCAGTAAATACATCCACATTTATTATAACAACATTGGTAGCCGATAAAATCATAGCCTCTTCATAGCTGCCTTGTATATCAGGATTTTCACAATCATTCAAATTGCCGGAAAGCTCGTAATCAGCAGAAGGTTTTCCTTTTACCTCAAGTGGAAAAGAACAACCGTTGTTGCCCAAAATTTGTACCTGAAAACTTCCCGCAGAAGCAGGAATGCCGCTTGCCTTTAATATTATTGTATAAAAACCTGTATCGGGAAAATTGCCTGATGCTGAAAATGTAATGCCATCAATTGCATTTGTGCTGATGGTATAATTTCCCGCTGTTGTTACTGCGGCAGTTACCTGCACATTATTTAAAGAATCCACTGGAATTTCTACAGCATAATTACCATTAATAATGGCATTTACACACTCATCAGGAGAGCCGGTTAAATTATATACCGCTCCTGGTCCGCCTTCATAGCTATATTCTCTTGTGCAGGTACTGATAGTTAAAATAATAAGCAACGAAGAAATAATTAATACAAAAACTAAAAAGAAATTTTTCATTTAGCAGATTGAAAATTCAGGTTATATTTCTTAAGTAACTAATACAGCATTTCTTTTTTTTCTTATAATTCCACTATCGCCCAAAGGCTGTTGTAATTATAGCTACTTGCAAAATCAATTATATAAAGATTACTTCATTATATAAAACTGCAAGATATTGATGATAAATGTATAGATAAAGAAAATAAAATATGCATTCAAACCGCTCAGCAGAATATTTGGTTTTTGGTCAGCAAATATTTTACAACCCTTACTTTTGAGCAAATTTTTTATTTATGAAACGATTGATGTTGTATGTTATTTTATCTTCTGTATGTGTGGGTTCAATTCATGCACAGCATGATAAAAATTTTAAGTTCATTGATCCAGCCAACATGGATCTATCTGTAAAACCTGGCGATAATTTTTATTTATATGCTAATGGAACCTGGCTTAAAGATAATCCCGTGCCTTCTTCTAAAACAAGATGGGGCAGTTTTGATGCTTTACGCCAAACAAGTTTAGACCGCTTAAAATTGCTTACACAAAATGCCGCAGACAGTGTTGCAAAAAATTCTTTATACCAGCGCGTTGGCGATCTGTATGCTGCAGCAATGGATAGCAGTGCACTGGATAAATTAGGATACACACCCATTAAACCTGAACTTGATAAGCTTGCGGCATTAACAAATAAAGATGATGTGTTGAAAGAAATTGCAACGCTCCGCACAACAGGAGTAGGTGGAATCTTATATGGCTTTTCTGTTGATCAGGATGATAGAAATGTAAATCAATATATACCCTCTTTACGCCAGGGTGGCACATCACTTCCCGATCGTGATTATTATTTAAAGAATGATGCCCGCAGTAAATTAATACGCGATGCATATGTGAAGTATGTAACCGATATGTTTAAAATGGTTGGCGATGATGAAGCTGTTGCTCAAACAAAAGCACAAAATATTTTAGGGCTTGAAACAGCACTGGCAAAAGCACAGTTAAGCCGTGTTGAAATGCGCGACCCCATTAAAACCTATCATAAATTTTCTATAGCTGATTTTAGTAAAACAACTCCAGGATTAGACTGGCAAATGTTGCTGGATGAAATGAAAGTAAATAATGCTGATAGTATTTTATGCAACAATCCGGAGTTCTTTAAAACAACAGATGCCTTGCTCAGTGCAGTGCCGCTTGATGTATGGAAAGCTTATTTGCAATGGGCAGTTATTAAAAATGCAGCAGCATATTTAAGCAGTGATTTTGTAAACAGACAATTTCAGTTCAGCCAGGTACTATCAGGTCAAAAAGAAATTACACCGCGCTGGCAACGTATGAGCAGTTTGGTTGATCGTAACCTCGGCGAACTATTAGGTCAGCTATATGTTGAAAAATATTTTAAGGATGCTGCAAAACAACGTATGCTTGCTCTTGTAAAAAATATTCAGCAAACATTTGGCGATAGAATTGAACATCTTGACTGGATGAGCGATTCTACCAAACAGCAGGCAATAATAAAGCTGAATGCCATCGTAAATAAAATTGGTTTTCCTGATAAATGGGAAACATATCCTGGCGTTGTTATCAATCGTAATGATCTTATAGCAAGTTTGCAAAGCGTGGATGAATGGAGCTATAATGATATGGTGAATCGCATGGGCAAGCCGGTTGATAAAACAAAATGGGGAATGACGCCGCCTACAATCAACGCATATTATAATCCTGCAAATAATGAGATAGCTTTTCCTGCGGGCATTTTACAATTTCCTTTCTTTGATCCTAATGCTGATGATGCTGTAAATTATGGTGGTATTGCAGCAGTAATTGGTCATGAGTTAACGCATGGCTTTGATGATGAAGGAAGGCAATATGGCGCTGATGGAAATTTGAAAGACTGGTGGACTACAGATGATGCAAAGAAATTTACTGAACGTGCAGATAAAGTGGTGGAGCAATATAACGGGTTTGTGGTAAACGACAGCATTCACGTAAATGGTAAATTAACGCTTGGTGAAAATCTTGCAGATCTTGGCGGTTTAAACATTGCGTATGCAGCATTCAAAAAAACAGATGAAGGCAAAAGCAATAAAAAGATTGATGGTTTTACACCAGATCAGCGTTTCTTTTTAAGCTGGGCTCAGGTTTGGCGCATGAATATTTTGCCTGATTTTGCAGCACAATTAATAACCGTTGATCCGCATTCACCAGGTATGTATCGCTGCAATGGTCCGGTTAGTAATATAGATGCATGGTATGCCGCATTTGATGTAAAGCCCGGCGATAAAATGTATAAGCCTGAAAGCGAAAGAATAAAAGTTTGGTAAACGGAATTTTGTCAGTTAAACACATTCATCTTATTAACGTTTATTTCTTGAGCAAACAGCATGGTATTAAAACAATAAATGCTGTTTGCTTTTTTTAAATCAGGTGAATCAGAAAAAATCAGTATTAATCACGGTTAAAAATTATATTAGTGCAGTAAAACTTTATTTATGCAACCTATTATTGTTCCAACAAACTTTTCTTCAAACTCATACAACGCTGCCCGTTATGCAATTGCATTGGCAGCAGATTTAAAAGCAACGAAAATAATTTTATATAATGCTTATCAGCCATTTCTTTCAGAAGATCCGGAAATAGATACCATGTTTTTACAGGATGTTACGGAGTTTAAAAAAATAAGTGAAGAAGGTTTAATAAAAATGCAAAAAGCACTGCAAGATTTAGTGCCGGCTTCTATACAATTAGAATATGAAAGTGATTACAACCTGATAACAAATGGAATTATAAACGCATGCAAAAATCATAATGCAAAGCTTATAATAGTGAGCATCACCGGCACAGAAAGCAAGCTGGAAGAAGTAATAGTTGGCAGCAATGCTGTTGATATATCAAAGCTTAGTGAAACACCTGTGCTTATCGTTCCGCCAGCCGCTGAATATTCTGGTATGCAAAAAATTTTATGGGCTGTTGACTTTAAGAAAGTGGCAGAAACAACTCCTGTTACTGAAATAAAAAATTTACTTGACTCCACTCGTGCCCATCTTGATGTGTTGCATGTTGAAACAAATGCAAATGAGACTGAAAACAGCTTCAGTAATGAAAAACAAATTTTTGATTCTTTGTTCAGTATTTACAATCCGCAATATCATTTTTTAAAAGGCGAGAATTTTATTGATGTTATAAACCGCTTTGCTGTTGAAAACAAATCAGACTTAATTATTGCTATTCCAAAAAAGCATGGATTGTTCGAAGGTATTTTTAGCCGCAGTCATACAAAAGCGCTGGCATTTCACAGTCATATACCTATTATGACTATTCATGAATAATTGCTGTGAATAAATTCGTTTAGATATTTTCAGCAGCGATAGCATATAGTTTTCTAATCAACTTATATGAAAAATCATTTAAAAATAATTTCAGCCATTTTTTGTATTTCAATTGCTATAAATTGTTCAGCGCAAACAAGTATAAATGCTGATAAAAGTTTAACCAGCATCATCAATCAAAATTTTAAAGATGCAGATGCGCAATATAAAATAATGATGAAGGAATTGCCCGCAGATAAATTTCCTAAAACATTTCAAAACGATAGCCTGCAAACGAGCGGTTCAGGATGGTGGTGCAGCGGTTTTTATCCCGGAAGTCTTTTATATATTTATGAGCAAACAAAAGATACTGTTTTGTGTAATGAAGCTATGCGCATGTTGCCGTTGCTTGCAAAAGAACAATACAATACCAACACGCATGATCTTGGATTTATGATGTATTGCAGTTTCGATAATGCATTCCGTTTAGATTCAAATAATGAATACAAACAGGTATTATTGAACAGCGCAAAATCACTATCCACGCGGTTTAATCCAACAGTGGGTTGTATTAAATCATGGGATTCAAAACCATCAGATTTTTTAGTGATCATTGATAACATGATGAACCTTGAATTATTATTTTGGGCAACGCATGAAACCGGCGATTCATCTTTTTATAAGATAGCAGTTACACATGCAAACACAACTATGCAAAATCATTTCAGGCCAGATTATAGCTCTTATCATGTATTAAATTATAATCCTGAAACGGGAGCGGTGCAACAGAAAAAAACAGCACAGGGCGCGGCCGATAATTCTGCGTGGGCAAGAGGACAATCATGGGGGTTATATGGATACACAGTTATGTATCGCGAAACAAAAGATAAAAAATATTTAGACCAGGCAAATCATATTGCAAATTTTATTTTAACCAATCCGAATTTACCTGCTAATAAAATTCCTTATTGGGATTATGATGCGCCTAATATTCCAAATGCACCCCGCGATGCTTCTTCAGCAGCCATAATGGCTTCTGCTTTTATTGAATTAAGTGGTTATGTTGATAAAGAAAATTCAAAAAAATATATGGATGTTGCTGAAACAATATTGCGCAATTTATCTTCTCCAAAATACAAAGCTGCAGCAGGTACAAACGGTGGTTTTATATTAAAGCAATCAGTTGGAAATATGCCGCAGCATTCAGAAGTAAACGCGCCGCTTACTTATGCTGATTATTATTTTCTGGAAGCAATGAAAAGATATAAAGCGATGATAAATGAAAAATAAATTTTGCTTTGAATTATTTAGTTGAGCGCTTTTATCAAATAAAAAATAACCACATGAAAATAAGATTTGAACATAGCCCGAAAGAAGTAAAGAAGATGGATACGGATGAACTGCGTGCTGCATTCCACATACATAATTTAATGCAGGATGATACTATGATGCTTGTTTATACGCACTACGACAGAATGATAACCGGCGGTGCAAAACCCGTACTTAAAAAATTATTTTTAGAAGCTGATAAAGAACTGAGTGCTGATTGTTTTTTAGAGCGTCGCGAAATAGGTATCATCAATGTTGGCGGCAAAGGAAAGATAACTGTTGATGATACATCTTATGAATTGAATAAGTTTGATTGCCTGTATATTGGTAAAGGAATAAAGAAAGTATTTTTTGAAAGCATCAACAGCAAAGAGCCGGCTTGTTTTTATTTTCTTTCAGCGCAGGCGCATCAAACTTCTCCTATACAATTTTTGGAAAAAGAAAATGTGATGCTAACAAAAACAGGTTCATCAGAAACTTCAAATGAAAGAACTATTTATAAATATATTCATGCTGATGGTATAAAAAGTTGCCAGCTTGTAATGGGGCTAACCATACTGGCAACAGGCAGTGTTTGGAATACCATGCCCGCACATACGCATACACGCAGAACAGAAATTTATTTTTATTTTGATATAAATGAAGCGCATCGCGTGTTTCATCTTATGGGCGAACCTGATGAAACAAGACATATTGTAATGGCGAATAATGAAGCTGTAATTTCTCCGCCATGGAGCATACATTCTGGTTGCGGTACCAGCAATTATTCTTTTATCTGGGGCATGGCAGGAGAGAATTATACATATACAGATATGGATGCAGTGGAGATAAAAGATTTAAAATAATTTTTATTCAGCATGAGAAAATCTGCGCTATATATTCTGTTCATTTTTTTTGCATTCAGTTGCAATGTACAAACACATACGTTTTCAATTTTAAATTCACTTGCTGTTGAAAGAACAGATGAATTAATAATATTAAAAAGAACTGATCTTGAAAAACAGTTTGGAAATATTGCAGATGGAAAATTCATTGAAATAAAAGATGCAGAAAACAATCCGGTTGTTGTGCAGCTTGACGATTTGACTGATGATAAAAAATGGGATGAAGCTGTTTTTTTGTATTCATTCAAGCCAAAACAAAAAGAAACATTTTCAATTAATATTACTGATGAAAATAGTTATGCAAATACAATTGCACGTGCGCATGTAAGGCTGCGTAAAAAAAATGCAGATGATACATTTGGTGATATTATCACTAAAGAAATTATGCCTGATAAAAACCCGCCAACAGATTTCAGCAAACAAGCTTTACCGCTTTATTTAACTGAAGGTCCTGCATGGGAAAATGATAAACTTGCGTTCCGTTTATACTTTGATACACGCAATGGCAAAGATATTTTTGGAAAAATTATTCCTGGTATGGTGATGGATACAATTGGTGCCAATGTAAATGCGAGCTATCATAATTTATCAAACTGGGGAATGGATGTTTTGCATGTAGGCAATTCATTAGGCGGCGGTGCAATTGCTTTTAAATTGAAGGAGAATGGTAAAGACACACTCATTCGTTTGGGTGGTGATAATATAACCAAAGAAACATATCAACAAATTGCCGATGGTCCTTTGCTTGCCATCTTTCGCATTACATATAACTGGATGCTGAATAATAAACCTGTTGAGATAATTGATGAAACAAGTATTTGGGGCGGGCAATATTTTTATCAAACAAAAATCAGTATTAAGAATGCACCTGCACCTGTTGAATTAGTTACGGGCATTGCAGATTTTAATCAAAATAAAAGCGGTGATTTTACAGAAGATAATGCCGCCGTTTTATACAGTGCCGGTCCGCAATCTGAAAATCATGACTGGCTTGATATGGCTGTTATCATCTTTAAAAAAAATTATACCGGCGTTGGTGAAGCTCCAAAAGAAGATCATAACGGACCTGTTGTTTATAAGCAAAAAATATTCGACACATATTATATTACACAAACTATAAATGATAATGATCCTGCTGTGTATCGCTTTTATGCAGGCTGGGAAAAAACAGAGAAGAACTTTGCTTCTGCTGATTATTTTAAAAGCTTTATAAAAAATCAAGCTGTGTTATTCAGCACACCTGTTCAG